>VFKD01000292.1 GCA_009885735.1 bacterium | reverse complement strand
CGGGCGGACCCTACAGCCTGCTGGTGATGGGCAAGAACAAGCTGCTGATCGACGACATGCTGGTGGGCGAAGTCTGGATATGCAGCGGCCAGTCGAACATGCAGTGGTCCGTGAGCGCGAGCTCGAACCCGGTGGCAACGATAGCCGGCGCCACGGATGAGGGGCTTCGCCTTTTCACCGTGCCTCGCCAAGCGACTGACGACCCCATCTCGGAGGTCAAAGCTTCGTGGCAGCGTTGCACGCCATCGACCATTCCGGACTTCAGTGCAGTGGCCTACTTCTTTGGCCGCGACCTGCGCAAGGCTCTAGGCGTACCTGTCGGACTCATCAACACAAGCTATGGCGGCACTCCGGCCGAGGCGTGGACTCGCCGCGATTGGCTGATGAACGACTCACTCCTCGCGCCGTATGTCAGAAACTACGATGCTAACGTCTCCAGCTACATCCCCAGGCTCATGGCGCATCGGGATGCAATGCAGCGGTTCAACTTCCAGGCCGAACTTCGGCGCAAGGACGGCAGGCCGGTTGGCAATCCTCCGGGGATGCCCGGCAACCCAGCGGCCAGCGCTCAACGACCCTGCGGACTCTACAACGCGATGATCGCACCTCTTCTTCCCTACGCAATCAAGGGTGCAATCTGGTACCAGGGCGAGTCGAACGCGGGACAGGCCCATCTCTATCGCACCCTGTTTCCCAGCATGATAGCGAACTGGCGGCACGATTGGGGCCAGGGCGACTTCCCGTTCCTGTTCGTGCAGCTTGCGCCGTTCCAGGCCATCGTCTCGGAGCCGCAGGACAGCGCCTGGGCGGAGCTTCGCGAGGCGCAGCTCATGACTTCGCTGAACTTGAAGAATACTGCCCAGGCAGTCATCACCGACTATGGCGACCCGGTCGACATCCACCCGAAGCAGAAGGAGCCCGTGGGCGCTCGGCTCGCATTGGCCGCACGGTACGTCGCGTATGATGAGCGAGTGCAGTACAAGGGCCCCGAGTTTCATTCGATGGTCGTGCGAGATGGCGCGGCCAGGCTGCGCTTCACGAGCATCGGCGGCGGGCTGACGGCAGTAGGCGGCAAGCTGACAGGGTTCACGATCGCCGGTTCAGACCGCAAATTCTACAACGCCGAGGCCGAGATCGAGGGCAACATGGTGATAGTGAAGAGCCCGATGGTCGCAAACCCGGCAGCAGTGCGCTTCGGCTGGGCAAACAGCCCGGTGGTGAACTTCTTCAACCAGGCCGGCCTTCCGGCATCACCCTTCCGCACGGATGCATGGCCAGGGGTGACGCAGCCGAAGTAGGGGGTTGAGGGCAGGCAGTAGGGAGTAGGGAGTATGGTGTTGTCGCAGACTGTCGTGTGTACGCCGTGCCGCCTGGAATATTCAGGCGGCACGAGCGTGTAAAACGGAGCGCGGGCGTCCCGCCTGCCACGGCAGTGCCAGAACGCAACGCCGCGTATCGTGGCACGGGCGTCCCGCCCGTGATGAGTCCATGCGCGAGACGCGCATGGTACGATACGAGACCGCTGATCTGTAGATACTGTGTTGTCAAGCGGCGGCTGCCAGACGTATTGCACTATAGTCAGACGACGCAATCCCCACGATCTGTAGGCGTTGGCGTCCGAGACGGTCCTTCGACTGCGGCACGAAACGGCTGTGCCGCGCTCAGGATGAGCGGATATTGGGATGGGCCACGCACTTGTGCGTGGCACGGGCGTCCCGCCCGTGATGAGTCCATGCGCGAGACGCGCATGGTACGATACGAGACCGCTGATCTGTAGGGGCGAAGCATCCACCCGGAAACATATCGTCAGGGCACGCAGCTCTGAGGTGGATGCTTCGCCCGCAAGTTCGTCATTGTCGGCAGCAGGCGAAGTAACCTTGGCGTTTATGGCCAAGAGCAATTCGCCGAATCGCCGCATCGGGGTTGAAACCTTACATAACGGAGTATTGAGAAGCAGACACACACGACGAAGCGAGGGCCACCATACATGATCGGCACAACTGGACGAATGGGCGTTTGTCTCATTGTTGCGGCACTGAGCGCGCCAGGCTGCGCTCCGCCTTCTCAAGAGGTCCAGGGCGCATCGGAGGCCCTAAAGCAGGTCGCAAGCCCGGCGCCCCAACGGAAGCCAGAGGCGAACGACCCTGTCTCGATTCTCCGCGCCGACCTGGCTGCATTCCGGTCCAAGTCCTTGCCGCCGGAGGCCGCAGCGCGCGAGTGGCTCGCCCTCGCCGATAAACTCACCGTCGTGTCTAGGATGCCCTTTACCGGAGGCCGGATTGGCAAGCCCCTTTCGTTTACCGATGCCCTTGCATCCCTTCCTCCTCCCGCCTCGTGGAACGCGCTTGCCGCGGCAATGTCCACGCGGTATGGCGCGACCGCAAAGCGCTCCGTTCGCAGCGCGTCGATGCTCCTCCTGGGCCACCTTCTGAATGGGGACCGCGAGGCCGCGTGGGCAGATGCCGAGACGCTGCATACACTGCTGCCCAAGAAGCCGTTGAACGACGGGAGTGACATGACCTTCCAAGTTCTAGACCTCATGGAGTCTCTCGCGAAGTCGTCTCGGAACCCGAACCGCATCAGCAAGGTCGTTGAACTGCAGTTGACGATGGATCGGTCCAGATATGGGGGAGGACCCACCTCGCTTCCCGACCTAGTCTCGCTCATCGGCGCGCCTCGCGCGGCAACGCTCCTGCGGCTCGCACTGCTCACATCCAAGTCAGAGGTCAAGGTGACCGGCTCGGCGACCGGGAAGCTAGTGCGCAGGATCGCGCTAGAGTTGGCGCCAAAGCTGAAGGCGCCGCAATGGTCTTTATGCAACACAGTCGACTCCGGCGCCCTCTATGAAGCGCTTGTCAAGCGGTTTCCACCAGGTCGCCGTACCGCTGACGATGAGAATGCATCCAATCGTCGGGGATATAGCGGCGAGGAATGGCGAGGTCAGGCATCCATGTTCTATCTCGTGAGCCTGATCTCCGTAGGCAGAACCAAAGAAGCCTCCAAGATCGTGGCCACGCTGAAGGGCGACGGGGAGTACGGGCGCTTTCTACCGATGGAGGCAATTCTGGCCCTGCGAGAGATGGGTAAGACGAGGGCGCTCTACACATTTCTGCATTCCGAGCTCTCGCGAGATTCCACCCTACCGTTTTGGCATGACTACATCTCGATTGCTACGGAACTAGGGCGCACCGATGAGATGCTGGCACTTATACGTTCGGCTCTCCTGCGTAAGGGCCTCGCGGCCGACACTCGAGGCTTGCTGGAGCAGCGGCAATATCAGGCGCTCCTGGCTGCGGACAAGGTGGACGAAGGCATTTCGCAGATGCGCAAGATGATTGCCTCCGCAGGCAAGTCCGCCGAGGTAAATCGGTCGAGCAGTCCAATGGAGATGGGCTTAACGCTTGCAAGGATTGGGAAGCTACTAGGTCGGGAGCCGCTGATAGATGAGGGACTGAAGCTCGTGCAGGAGCAGCTCAAACAAGACGATCGCGTGGCTCAGAACTACTCCAGCAGGGCGGCAACTCTGCTAGTCAACGTAAACCGGGGGCCGGAGGCCGAGAAACTGCTCATCGGTGCGCTGAAGCGCGCGTCAAAAGGAGATCAGGGTGAGTTTGCCGGCCCTCCGGGGCGTCAAGAGATAGTAGACCTTTGCGGCCTCTACCATCGTGCGGGCAGGCACGCGGACGTGTTGGCCTTGCTGGACGGATCACCAAACTGGTTTGCGAGAGACGTCGTCGACATCCTGGGCGCAGCCGACTTTGAGAACTCAACCGTAGGATACATGGCCGCCTCGGCGCTGGCGAATGCAGGCAAGGTCGACAAGGCCGTGGCAATCCTCGAGGCCTTGCTTCGGCTCGTTCCGAACTATGATCGTGGATACCAACTGCTGTACAAACTTCGCGGCGCAAGGTCGATACCGTTCTTCGACGAGCTGTACGCGCAGGACCAGTTCGAGGAGCGGCCCCTCATCTGGAAGGCGCATGCGCTGTTCCAGGCTGGTAAGCTCGACGAGGCGGAGAGGGCAGCGCAAGAGGCCATCTCCATCGACCCATCGGATGAGGAGCAGGGCAAGGGCGACCGGATGCGGGCGTACAGCGTCCTGGCAGACATTCGTGATGCGCGAGGCGACGCGCCGCAGGCGGCTCGGTATCGAGGCGCGGTAAAGGCGATACGACTGTCTGAAGAGGCGGACGAATTCGTGGAGGCCGGACTCCTCACACGAGCAATTGCGATGTACAAGCAGTCTCTCACATACTTCGCAGATAGCTGCTGCATTCAATCGCGCCTCGCAATGCAGCTTGGCGCTGTGGGGAAGACGGAGGAGGCAGAGGTCCACTATCGGCGCGCATTTGAGCTGATGCCGGACAGCTTAGGGCGCATGGAGCGCCGCTGCAGCGGGTGCAAGGAGGTGTTGAAGGGCGCGAACGCGGCCACGCTTGCCAACAAGGTCTTCCTGCAGATTGCTGCAAAGTCGCCGAACAAACCGCAGGTCCACGTTCTGCTGGGGAATCTGCGCGAGGAGCAGGGCCTGTTCAGCGAGGCGCTCGGGTACTACCGGCGCGCGGCAGCCCTCGATCCGCTCTACATCAATGCATGGACTTGGCTGCAGTCGGTCGGGGAACGATCGGAACTCCCACAGGCCGACATCGACGACGCAGCGATTAACCTCCTAAGGCTCGACCCGCAGGGGCGATACTCATTGCCGGCCCTTCACAAAGTTGGAGATATTCGGCTTCTTTGGACGGAAGTGGAGGCTGCGCTTAAGCGTCAGGCTCCGGGGCGGCCCGACGAGCTCTATCCCCTGCAGGCAAGCCGTCCGTCCATTGACAAGTTCGAGGCGCAGATATCAGAGAGAATGGACGAACCCGGCATGGACATCAAGACCTACATGCGCTCGTTTGCAATGGACAGGCTTGTGCTGGGTCGTGATGACACAACGCCGCTCAAAGCTTCCGGGCAAGAGCTGGCCGAGCATCTGCTTGTGGGTGCTGTTGCACAATTCATTGATGCCGAGGCGCGGCGTGCTAGATGATGAATAGAGGAAGAAGTTAATCGCTGTGGAACTCCTTATGCTCAGGCCACCGGGCTCGTCGGCCAATACTACAGCGGACCTATCGCGCACACACAGTACGAACTTTACATAACGGAGCATCCCGACCGACACAGACATTTAGGCAAAGGAGAGCAACCGATGAACAGCAATCTGGTGCGGATGAGTCTATGGACTAGCCTTGCAGCGGCGGGCGTGTGGGGAGGCGCCCTGCCTGCCCAGGAGCTCCAAGGCGCAGCGGCCGCGCTGAAGCAGATAGCCAGTCCGGCGCCGCCCAAGAAGCCCGAAGCGACAGACCCGGTCTCGATTCTTCGAACCGACCTTGCCGCATTCCGGTCCGGCAGCCTGTCGCCGGCGGATTCAGCGCGTTCGTGGCTGGCTCTTGCCGATCGCCATGCGTCCGTCGCGAAGCTTCCCGGCGCGAGGGGGCGCTACGGAGAAGGCTTTCAATTCAAGGAGATTCTGGCTTCACTGCCTCCTCCAGCGAACTGGAATGCACTTGCCGGTGCAATTACCACGCGCTACGGCACTGCCAAGCGCTCCACGCATTCAGTGACGATGGTTCTTCTTGGCCACCTGCTTACAGGAAACAACGAGGGCGCGTGGAAGGACGCCGAGGTGCTGCGCTCTCTCATGCCGAAAGCTGCGCAGGACGACGGGCAGAGCGGCGCCTACCAACTGCTCGAACTGATGGACGCGCTCGCTCACTCGTCGCATAACGTGGACCGTATTCTCAAGGTGCTTGAGCTTCGCATGACCCAATCGGGCGGCGGATATGGAGGCGGAGGGAGCATTCCAGACTTGGTTCCGCTCGTTGGTGCTGCCAAGGCAGAGAAGTTCCTGCGCCGCGCCTTGCTGTCGCCAATGTCTATCTCACTTGTGTCGGGCTCCGCCACCAAGAAGCTCGCACGCAAGCTCGCCCTCGAAATGGTGAGCAAGGTGAAAGCGCCGCCATGGGCCCTATGCGACACGCTCGAATCTGGCCCGCTCTATCTGGCGCTCGTCAAGCGGTTTCCCGCAAAGAAGGAAGAGGCGAATCCGTATGAGGGTCGCGGCTACTCCGGCGAGGGTGGGCGAGATCAAGCGCGCATGTATTACCTTGTGAGCCTGATTGCGGCTGGGAAAACGGCTGCTGCGAGCAAGATTGTGGCCGGGCTGAAGGACGTCAGGTCTTACTACGGTGCCATGCCAATGGAGGCCATTCAGTCGCTCCGCGACATGGGAAAGTCGAAATCCCTCTATGCGTTCCTCCACGCAGAGCTATCGCGTAATCCCACTCTTCCTCTGTGGCATGCTTTCCTGCCTGTCGCCTCCGAGCTTGGGCGCACGACCGAAATGGTGGCGCTAGTGCAGGGCGCCCTGCTGAAGAAGGGGATTAAGGCGCACACTAGAGGCATGCTGCAGGAGCGTCTCTACCAAGCCCTCCTGGCCGCGGACAAGGTGGATGAGGGTCTCGCGCAGATGCGTAAGCTCGTCGCTGCGTCAAGCAGCTCGGCCGATGCGGCTCGCACGTATGGTCCGGGTGCGATTGGTTTGCAGATGGCAAGGATTGGAAAACTGCTTAATCGAGACGCTCTGGTGGCAGAGGGCCTCAAGATCGTTGCGGATTCCCGCGATGTCGAGGAGTATGGCGAATCTGGATCGAGCAGTGACGTAGCCAGATTGCTGGTAGGCCTAAACCGCACGGTGGAAGCGGAGACCGTGCTGATTAACGCCCTATCAAAGGCGTCCGCGCGAAACATGGGCGAGGGCTCTGGGGGCCAGGGGCGAGAAGAGCTGATTGAGCTGTGTGGCCTCTACCACCGCGCAGGCCGGCACGCGGATGTGCTCGCCCTGCTGGATAACGCTCCAAACTGGTTCGCCAGGGACATCTCGGATATCCTTGCACTTTCAGACTCCAGGGAAACTCCCATCGGCTTCATGGCTGCCGCGGCGAACGTGCATGCGGGCAAGACCGATGCTGCTCTAGCGATTCTCGAGAGTCTGCTCCGCGCGGCTCCGGGTTCCGACCGTGGCTTCGAGCTATTCGCTAAGCTGAGGGGCGAAGGGGCTGTCACAGCGCTCGATGAGGTCGCGCGGCAGGATCGATACGAGGAGCGGCCCCTCATCTGGAAGGCGTATGCGCTGCTTCAGGCCGGAAGGATCGAAGAGGCCGAGAAGACAGTTCGAGAGGCGATCTCCATCGATCCGTCCGACGGCGAGCAGGGCAAGGGAGACCGAATGCGCGCCTACTCCATTCTGGCGGACATTCGAGACCGAGCAGGAGACGCTGGGCAGGCGGCGCTGTTCCGGGGTGCCGTAAAGGCAGTCCGGATGTCCGAGGATGCGGACGACTACGTGACCGCAGGCTTGCTCACGCGAGCGATTGCCATGTTCAAGGAGTCGCTCACGTTCTTTGCGGATGCCTACTGCATCCAGTCGCGCCTCGCCATTCAGCTTGCCGCTGAAGGGCGGATGGAGGAGGCGGAGGTGCATTATCGCCGCGCCTACGAGCTGATGCCGGACAGCTTTGGCCGCATGGAGAGCCACTGCTTCGGGTGCGAGGGAGTGTTCCAAGGCGCCAAGGCCGAGGCTCTCGCCGAGAAGGTCTTCATGCAAATCGCCGCAAAGACGCCGAATAAGCCTCAGGTTCACTACCTCATTGGTTACCTGCGTGTTTCACAGGGCAAGCACAACGACGCGCTTGTGCATTTGCGTAAAGCAGTCGCGCTCGACCCGCTCTACATCAATGCGTGGGAGAAGCTGAAGTCTCTCGGCGATGGCATGGACCTGCCGCAGGCGGATATCGATGCTGCCACGATCAACATTCTGCGGCTCGATCCGCAGCGAAGGCACTCTTCGCCCGACCTTCGAAGCGTAGGGAACCTAAAGCTGCTGTGGACCGAGGTGGAGGCTGCGCGCAAGTTGCAGGCTGTGCCGCTTCCGACGGGTCTCTATCCGCTGCCTGCCAGCAAGCCGTCCGTAGACCGCTTTGAGGTGCAGATGTCGGAGGAGCTTGCACGCTCCGGAGTGGACTTCCAGACCTACATGAGGATGATGGGAATGGGAAGGTCGAGAAACACATACAGGTCGGGCAAGTCCTATCCAGAGGCGCAGCCGCCGCTCGAATTGCCGGGGCAGGTGCTAGCGGATCACCGCCTTGTGGGAGCAGTGGCGGGGCTCATCGACGGCGAGACCCGGCGGGACGACGGACTGTAGACGTAGAGGGTTGACCGTCCTTCGTTGCCGGTAACACCATACGGGAATGACGAGGCTCGATACGGTCCTTCGTTCCTGCTAACCCCGTTTAACGTCGTAACGGGGCAGGCTCATGCAGGAATGACGAGCCACGGTAGGGCTGTGGCAGGCTCAGGATGAGCGGACGTATGGTTTGCGCCCGTGGACCCAGATCGTGGCACGGGCGTCTCGCCCGTGAAAGTCCATACGTGAGACGCGCATGCCGCGGAGGTCCACCGCGGAGCGCGGGCGTCCCGCCCGCCTCGGCAGTACCAGGGCGCAACGTCCTGTATCGTGGCACGGGCGTGCCAGCCTGCTGACCTGGAACGTGGCACGGGCGTTTCGAGCGTGGACCCAGATCGTGGCACGGGCGTGCCAGCCTGCGGACCCAGATCGTGGCACGGGCGTTTCGAGCGTGGACCCAGATCGTGGCACGGGCGCCTCGCCCGTGGACCATCATGCTCGGGACGCGCATGCCACGGAGGTCCAAAACGGAGCGCGGGCGTCCCGCCCGCCACGGCAGCATCAGAGCGCACCGTATCGTGGCACGGGCGTCCCGCCCGCCACGGCTGTACATGTGCGGAAACGGTATCGTGTTCGACGCTTTGCTGTCTTAGTGCGCCGAATGCAGTTTGCCGCTACTTGCCGACAAGGGAGGCCGTCCGATGAATAACAATCTGGTGCGGATGAGCGTTTGGATTGTCCTGGCAGGTGCGAGCACGCATGTGTGCGGTCAGCCTGCTCAAGAGTATCAGGGCGCAGCAGCAGCGCTGAAGCAGATTGCGAGTCCTGCGCCAGCCAAGAAGCCCGAGACCAAGGACCTGGTTGCTGTTTTTCGCGCCGACCTCGCGACATTTAGGGCCAAGTCGTTGGCGCCGCAGGCGGCTGCGCGTGAGTGGCTCGCGCTTGCCGACAGGATTCCCACGTTATCGAGGCTGCCGTCGGCGGACGAGCGGTTTGGGAGATCACTTTCATTCACGGTCGCCATAAGCTCAATTCCTCCCCCAAGCTCATGGAACGCACTCGCTGCGGCTATATCGACCCGGTTTGGCGCGAGCGCCAAACGCTCGGTTCACAGCGCTTCCATGCTCCTTCTTGGCCACCTGCTCATAGCGGACCGCGAGGCTGCCTGGGCCGGCGCCGAGACCTTGCACGCATTGTTGAGCAAGCGGAAGATTGATGAGTCCGCTGAGATGATCGTACAAGTGGTCACGCTCATGGAAGGATTAGCGAAGACGTCTCGCAATCCGGATCGAATTCTCAAGGTGGTCGAGCTGCAGATGTCGCCTGCCTACAACAGGTACGAAGGCGGACGAGGGTCTATTCCGGACCTCGTCTCAGTGATTGGCGCAAAGCGTGCCGAGTTGCTTATCCGTCGCGCGCTGCTCACGCAGAAGTCAGAGCTTCAGGTCGTCGGTGTTGCGACCGGCAAACTTGCGCGCAAGCTGGCCCTCGAGCTGGCGCCGAGGCTGAAGTGGCCACAGTGGTCTTTGTGCAACTCCATCGATTCAGGAACTCTGTATGAAGCGATGTCGAAGCGGTTTCCCGTCGCCCGCTCGGGAGAGGATGAGTATTCCCGGGGTAGCGGCGGACAGTCGCGAAATCAGGCGCGAACGTATTTCATGGTGGGCCTCATTGCCGCCGGCAAAACCAAAGAAGCCTCGAAGATGTATGCTGAGCTCCGCAGCAAGCGTGCGGACGCAGATTACCTCCCAACAGAGGCGATCAGGGCATTGCAGGAGATGGGCAAGGGAAAGGCTCTCTACACTTTTCTCCATGCTGAGCTCGTGCGCGAGCCTGGGCTCTCGTTGTGGCATGCCTACATGCCCGTTGCTGCGGAGCAGGGCCGGACAGACGAGATGCTTGCACTCATTCGCACGGCATTGCAGCGCAAAGGAGTAAAAGCGTCGACGCAAGCCCTACTGCAGGAGCGTCTGTATCAGGCGCTTCTGGCGGCGGACAAGGTGGACGAGGGCGTCGCGCAGATGCGAAAGATGATCGCTATCGCAAGCAAGTCTTCCCATGCATCTAGGCTGAACGTTCCCATTGGCATCGGATTGGATCTTGCGAAAATCGGGAAGCTGCTTCAGCGCGATGCACTCGTGCAGGAGGGTCTCAAGATCGTTCTGGCAGCTCTCGACACCAACAACATCGGCGAGATCACATATTTTCACCGCGACTTGGTGAACCTTCTCGTGAGCTTAAACCGCGGGCCCGAAGCCGAGAAGATACTTATTGATGATCTCGCGAGAGCGTCGACACGAAGGCAAGACGAGTTCGCCGGACCTCAGGGTCGCGACGAGCTGGTGGAACTTTGCGGGCTCTACCATCGTGCGGGACGGCACAGGGATGTTCTTGCGCTGCTGGACCGAGCCCCTAACTGGTTTGCAAGAGACCTCTCGGACATTCTTGCAGTCTCCGACTCCAATAGAACCCCCATAGGTTACATGGCTGCTACAGCCATGCTGGACGCAGGAGAGACCGACCGTGCTCTGGCAACTCTGGAGGCCCTCCTCCGTGCGGCGCCGAACAACGATCGCGGCTTCGAGCTCTTCGTAAAGCTTCACGGCGAGCTGGCGATACCATTTCTTGACGAGATGATCTCGCAAGACAGATTCGAAGATCGCCCGCTGACCTGGAAGGCCTATGCGCTGCTCCAGGCCGGGAAGCCGGTAGAGGCGGAGAAAGCGGCTAGGGAGGCGATCTCCATCGATCCGTCGGACGGCGAGCAGGGCAAGGGCGACCGCATGCGGGTCTACGGTGTGCTCGCGGACATTCGAGAGGCGCGAGGTGACGCCCAGCAGGCCGCCCTCTTCCGTGGAGCGGTGAAGGCGGTCCGCATGTCGGAAGATGCGGACGACTATGCGGGTGCAGGACTACTGTCGCGAGCGATAAGCATGTACAAGCAGTCGCTCACGTTCTTCGCGGATGCCTACTGCATCCAGTCGCGCCTCGCGATCAACCTAGCCGCCGAAGGGCGGATGGAGGAGGCGGAGACCCACTATCGACGCGCCTACGAGCTGATGCCGGAAAGCTTTGGCCGCATGGAGAGCCACTGCTTCGGGTGCGAGAAGGTGTTCAAAGGAGTAAAGGCTGCGAGCGTCGCCGAGAAGGTCTTCGTGCAGATTGCGGCCAGAACTCCCAACAAACCACAGGTTCACTACTTGCTCGGTTACCTGCGCGAGGAGCAGGAGCGGTTCGGGGAGGCTCGTGAACACTACCGTCGCGCCGTCTCGCTCGATCCTCTCTACTTGAACGCCTGGATGAAACTACGGGCGCTGGGAGACCGATGGGAGCTTCCTCAGGCGGACATCGATGCCGCAACATTCAATATCCTAAGGATCGATCCGCAGCGTCGGCACTCGAATCCAGACCTTCAAGGTGTCGGTGACCTACGTCTGCTGTGGACTGAATTGGAGGCCGCACACAGACGGCAGGCGCCTTCGACCCGCATTGATCTCCTTCCATTGTCGGGCAGCGCGGCGGTCGTGGATAAGGCCGAGGCGCAGTTTAAGGAACAGATAGCGGAGTCCGGGATGGACCTTCAGACATATCTATCCTATTCGGGTCGAGGCATGCCCGGTCAAGAGTATGAGAGGACTCCGTTCCCTACGCCCAGGAAGGCGTTGGCCGAGAATAAACTGCTGGTGGCGGTTGCCCAGCTTATCGATACCGAGGCACGGCGGGAGGAGTAACGGACAGCGTCCGTGGCTCGGGCATCCCGTGAAAGTCCATACGCGAGACGCGCATGCCACAACCAACCGTAGCGGACCTTTCGACTTCGGCTCGATACGGCTGAGCCTCCGCTCAAGGTGACATGCTCGGTGGCTCGATACGGTCCTTCGACTGCTCGACGGAGAGGCTGTCGAGCGCTCAGGATGAGCGGGTTGGCAGGCTCAGGATGAGCGGAACTGCCGCGCTCAGGATGCTCAGGTTGGGTGGGAGACGGGTTAAGGAGACGGAGCTAGTCATTTCCGCCTGCAGAACGGGCGGCTGTGCCACCAGCCCCCCCATTAGCGGCGGGGTTTCGCGGGTCCCGGTCGCCCGCGCGGCACAGCCGTGCGGCGGCTCGAAGGTGGCTCCGGCTTGAGAAGCACCACTAGTCGTCGGTCCACATTCGCCACGGGAATGTGTATGTGCAGCACTTGCTCAATCCTTGCACCTATTCGTGCTATGGACCTGCGTGCGTCTGCAATCTCCGCGTCTGCCTCCGCGCTCTTGTAGGCAAGGCCGCGACCTCCCACCATCATGAACGGGAGCATCCAACTGGCAAGCCGGTCCATCGGAGCGAGTGCGCGCGCCGTCACCAAATGGTAGGCGCCCTTGAACTCAGGCTTGCGCGCCGCCTCTTCCGCTCGCGCATGGATGGCGCGAACTCCAGTGAGCTGGAGGTCATCTATCACCGCCTGCAAGAACATGGTTTTCTTGCCCGTGCCGTCCATCAAGTCCATGCTTAGTTGCGGAAAGGCGATCTTGAGTGCAAGGCCTGGGAATCCAGGTCCGGAGCCCAGGTCGAGCACTTTTATCTTCCGCGAGAAGTCGATGGCCTTGGCGCCGGAGAGCGAGTCCAGAATGTGACGGCCAATCGTCTCTGCCTCGGGAACGCGGGTCAGGTTCACGCGCTTGTTCCAGGCGGCCAGCAGCGCTGCATAGCGCAGGAACTGGCTGCACTGCTCTGGTGAAAGCGTTATGCCGAGGTCCGAAGCGCCCGTGGTGAGCGTTGCCGCGAAATCTGGGTTGGCGATGATGAGTTCTTGTGTCATGAGAGGTAGGGACCCTGTTCTGCACGCAGGCCGTCAGGCCCTGCTCAGCTACTCAGCGAGAAGCTCGCGAACGGCAATCGCGAACGTGTCAAAGTCGCGCGGGCCCTCCCATCGCCT
>VFKD01000338.1 GCA_009885735.1 bacterium | reverse complement strand
CGATCGGGCGATTAAGGGACTTCCCGAAGTGAAGCTCGATGACGCGGCCACGGTGGCCGCACAGCGCCACGCGGAGGAGATGGCTGCGAATAGATACCTTGCTCACATGAACCTCGCGGGCAAGCTGGCGGATCAGAGGTACACAGAGGCCGGCGGCCAGCATGCGGTGATGGAGAACGTCTACTTTCGAGGCTCGGTTAGGGCAGCTCACGCCAGCCCTCTGCCTGTGCTCAAGGCGCCACGTTTCTCGGAGAGCGACATCGAAGACATAGAGGCAGCCTACTTCAACGAGGTTCCGCCGCACGATGGTCACCGGCGCAATATACTTGGCGCGAACCACACACACGTCGGAATTGGACTGGCACAGGCTGCGGATGGGTCGAGTTGGACGCTGGCGAACTGCCAGTTGTTTGTCGACAAGGCCGTGGAACCATACCCAATTGCCATGCAATACCGCGCAGGCGCGGAAATTAGTGTGTCGTTCGATGCCGGCAAGGGAATAGAAGCGCATGGAGCAACCCTTGCTCGTCAGGACATGCCGAAGCCGCGAACTCGCTCGGAGCTTGGAAAGATGGCTGGATACAAGATACCTGCGGGAAAGTTCCGAGGGGAATTTCGCCGAGGGTTCTATCACAACACTTTGGGTCCATGGGAGTCGACGGTCCAGCTTGCGTGGTCCGATGAACCCGGTCTCTACACCCTCACCATCTGGGTGCGGCGAAAGGGCGGGGAACCCTTCGCGGCTTCTCGGCGTACCTTCGTACTGGAGGCGGACACAACCTCACCGAAACCATCGGATGCACAGGGGCGGGCAGTCCTGCCACAATGATAACTGTACGACTCAGTCCACATCAGGTGCAGCATGCACTGTGGACCGGAAAGAGTAGTTGATGTCAAACGACTTTGCTGTTGCCGAACCCAAGACCGGTCGAGCAGTAATGATAGAGTGCGTCAACCTGGCAAAGTCCTTCGGCGCATTGACGGCTGTGGGTGGGCTATCCCTTCGTGTGCATGCCGGTGAGCTCTTTGGGTTCTTGGGTCCAAATGGAGCTGGAAAGACCACAACCATCAAGATGATGGCCGGCCTTCTTCGGCCCAGTGCGGGAACGGCGCTCATTGGTGGCTTCGACATACAGTCCGAGCCGCTGCGCGCCAAGAGCATACTGGGCTACATTCCGGACAATCCGTTTCTCTACGAGAAGCTGACGGGCCGGGAGTTTCTCAACTTCATGGCGGACCTCTATTCGGTTACGACCGACGGGCGTGCTGGGCGAATAGATGAGCTGCTGAGGCTCTTCGAGCTGTACGACAAAGGAAACGAACTCATCCAAGGCTATTCGCGGGGCATGCGGCAGAAGATAGCGCTCGCCGGCGCGCTCATCCACTCGCCGAAGGTGATCTTCCTTGATGAACCTACGGTGGGTCTCGACCCGAAGAGCGCGAGGCTGATGAAGGACATCCTTAGAAAGCTGTGCAACGAGGGAGTCACGGTCTTTGTTTCGACGCACATCCTCGAGATCGCGGAGCGAATGTGCGACCGATTTGCAATCATCAACAAGGGCGCAATAGTCGCCCAGGGTACCATGGATGAGTTGAGAGCCGAGAACGCCAGTTCCTCACAGAGCCTGGAGGATATCTTCCTTGGGCTCACCAGCGGAGATGAGCATCGCGATCTCATCCAGCATCTAGCGTAGAGAGCAGCCACCACTTTGGATGCAGCCAAAATCCTCGCATTAGCGCTCCTAATCCTCGCTCTTGTGGCCGCGATAGACTTGGGCCTATTCGTCGCTTGGGCTGTGCGCCGCGACGCGGTCGCTGCGGGTCGGGCGAAGCCACTGTTTGCTCCTGCCTGGAGCGTTGTAGACGTGTGGGTTGGAGGCCAGGTGTTCGTAACACTACTCATGACAATCATGCTAGGAGTCATGGTCGCTATAGCCGTTGTGATGGGGCTAACCGGATCGAGTTCGCTCTCGGACCAAGACAAGCTCTTGCGGGATGTTGTCCTTCCTGCACTACTGCCTTCGATGGCACTGCAGAACGGGCTGTTTGTTGCGGTTCCTGCAGTGTATATCACCCGGAAGTATCGTCAGTCCCTTGCTTCCATAGGATTTCGCTGGAGGCCGACCGGCAAGGAGCTGCGAACAGGCGTGGTGTTGGGCTTCCTAATGCTTGTCTTCGGCCTCAGTTTTGGCGCAGCGGCCCAGGCCGTGGCACAGTTGCTGGTGAGTCCAGAGGTCTTGAAGGGCTGGCTCGACGCGGGCAAATCACTCGGAAATGAGGACTTTATCAAGGACGCGATAAGCTCGCCCGTCTACCGTTGGATGATTCTGATTGCGGCAGGTGCGCTTGCTCCGTTCGGCGAGGAGTTCTTCTTCCGGGGGTTCCTCTTTCGAGCGGTACGCCACCGATTTGGACTAGCGGCAGGGGTAGTTGTGAGCTCGATCGTGTTTGCTGCAATTCACGGCGCGCCGTTGCAGGTGTTTCTCATCATACCGATCGGAATTGTTCTGGCTCTTGCCTACCACCGTACAGGATCGTTGTGGGTAGTCATTACGATGCACGCGGTGTTCAACAGCACACAGATTCTGTATCTGATTGCGACTCAGTAGGATACATTGGTGAGATCGAGAGTGGGTGGATGAATAGGCAGCGTCATAGCAGGGTATCGATCCGGCTGATGTACGGCATCCTAGCGGTTATCGGCGCCGGCGCGATTGTTGGTCTCTATGCCTGCACTCCGCCACAGACAAACGGTTATGACCAGCAGGTTACCGCAGGCATTAAGGAGGGTATCGAGCTCCTGAAGAAAAACCAACCTGAACTCGCGAGAGTTAAATTTGAAGCCGAAATAGCGGGCACACCAAGAAATCCGGTGCTCTACGCTGTGATTACACAGGCATACACCAGGGTTGGTCGGCACGATCAGGCAATTGAATATGCAGAGAGAGGAATTAAGGCAACCACAGGCGCACCTCTTAAGGAGCGAGCCGTGTTGTTGACTGCGGCCGGCGACGCCTACTTATCTCGGCGGCCTGCGGCAGACTATGATCTCGCTGTTGAGCGGTACGCGGAGGCGCACAAACTCGCTCCGAATGAGCCGGCGATCATGAACAACCTTGGGTATGCGTATGCCGAATCTCCAAGCACCACAAGGGAAGTGCTAGAGAAACAGGCAAGACCGCTCACATTGGAGGCAGTTCGTCTTGCGAAGGAGCAGAGCGAGCCTGATGTGACAGTTGGAACGTTTCTCGACAGCTTGGGTTGGGTCGATTTCAAGCTGGGTAACCTGGAGGAGGCTGCGGCAAACTTGCGGCTCGCCGCCGAGCTCGCTCCGAAGATGGCCGAGATTTTGTTTCACTGTGCAGTGGTGGCGGAGGCACGCGGGAAATACGAGGATGCCTACACGGACTTGGTCCGCGCAGACAACCTGGACGCCGCCAACCCGATGCTAAGCGACCAACTCACGGAGATGAAGAAGAGGCTCAAGGCGAAGCTAGCGCTACCCGACGCCCCCAAGTGAGAGTGCGTGGTTCAATCGGCTCCGGTCAGTAAGGCCAAGCTCGGCGGCCTGATGTCCGCGCCCACGCAGGGAGCAATGTGTAAACGTCATAGTTGTAGTTGCGGCTTTGGCGCTCGATGGGAGAATGACGAGTGCTAGGTCGAGAAGGCACTCTGGTGTCACTCACCGTCGGCCTGTGCGCAAGAGATCAATACAACTCAACGCACTCGCGCAGATACTCCAAACAGGAGTCCATCTTGCGAACTAGGGGCAGGCTCAACCCCGATTCTCGATTTACCGTCCTCACCTCGAGATCGGTCATTCCAATGGTTGAGCCAATCACCTGCTGACCGTTCCTCTGGTCGAGTTGATGTCCAAGGCGGCGAATGTTTGTCGGGTGGTAACCGAACCCAAGGAACACGATGCGCTCGGCGCTCTGGAGGAGTCTAGCGGCCTCCCCGAACAGCGGATCGTCATCTGCTGCTTCATGAACAATGCGTATACTGTCGGCCGCTTTCCTCAGACTGTCTGGGTCTACATCGATTGTGTACGAGCGACCGTCAGGATCCTGCCAAGGTAATCTGCCCAGACTTCCATGGACGTGAACGATCGGTATCGATGTAAGTGTGGTGGCAACCTCCGGCCCGGAGCGCCCGAACGAGTTGGTAAGTGCTGTGAACAGGAACTGCTCAAGTGACCTGTCGTAGTTGAAGGTGATTACAGCAAGCCTGTTCTTGACGAAATCGCAGAAGTCAGAGTCCATACGCTCGAAGAGAAAAGGGTACCAGTCGTTTTCCTCAAGCGCCAGAATCTCCGGATTCTCGAAACTTATCAGAACTTCGGCAATAGCTGCCCGACCTATCTCCAGGAAGTCGGGTCGATGTTCTAGAAACCGATCAACTGATTTCCGACTTGATAGCCGGAAATCTTGTTTGAAGTCCTTGATTGACGTTGGCGCGTAACCTAGTTGTCCCAGCTGGGAATACTCACTGTCACAGCGATCCAGGACGAGGCCCGCTAGATTCGCGCCTGTGGGGAACCTGACATGGACGCTGGCGCCGGCGCCCAGAATTAAGACGGTTGGAGTGGTGATCATGGCAAGCAACTATCCGTCGTGCCACGCAGGATGGAGTGGATGGGATCGTTTGTCCGGTGCCAGGTGCGGTCGAGTATGGTTCGCTGTGTTGGCATTACTCAGACCTTGCGTCTGATCGGCGGGTTATCGACGATCGTGCCGTTCCAGTGGACGAAACGGATAGAGCCTCGTGGTATTGCGCAGGTGGCATCTGCAATTGTGCGCCAATGCTTCAGCAGCCACACCGCTTGGTCCCACTTCGGAGCTTGTGCAAACCGAGACGAGAAGAATACCGCGCGCGCACCGGCATCGTGGAACCTTTGGGAAATTGCCTCGTCGACCAGTTGCATTCGGTCGAGCGTCACATAGATGTAGCCCTGCTCGGCTGCCATCGGAATCCAATCTTCGTCCTTCGCGCCGGTTCCGTATGCTCTCTCCATCGTAATGAGGCCCTTAACGCCAAGCAGTCTCAGGATGGTGACCAACTTCGATGAGATATTCTCGTCGAAGAGAAATCCTAAGCTGCTTTCCGCCACTGTCCCTCAAACTCTATCGCGTCTCGAACCGCATCTGGAGATACCTCGTACCAGTCCGCGACTTCATCAATGTCTTCTTCCGCCAAGTAGGATTTGTACAGCACCTCAGTACGTACCCCGGAGCGGATATCGATGGGTGCGCCGAACGAGCGCTGGGGGTCCAACGCTACCAGACGTTGACTGCCTAGGGGCCGCCACAGTGTCGCCATCCCACTATCGTCCACCTCTAGGTCCTTGAAGAAGTCCTTAACGAAGGCGAACACCTGCTGGCAGTTTGCCACGCGCACGAAGTGTTCGCCGGAGGCGAGCAGAAGCTGAATTCCATCTGTCTGTATCTGGCGGCACGCAAACGGGTAGGGGGTGCCCCACGCTTCACGGAGGCGTTTGGCGGCGTCCCGTATCTCCTTCAGTTTCACCCCCGCCTTGGTGAATTGCCGCACAAGGTGCATCTCAATGAGGTCGCCAAACGTCATTAGTCCGGGCTGCGCACCGTCGCGGTCTAGAATCGGCGGATACGCGCGCGCAGGTTCATCCCCGGCACGCTTATATCCGTCTACCCAAGAACGAAGCGTGCGTGCCGGAACGTGAAGCAGGGAGGCGGCCTCGCCGATGGTGTAGATTCCGGTGCCAAGACCCGGCTGAATGGACGGTTGTATTGTGGTGGTCATCGTAGTTCGCCCTACTCTGTGTCATCGAAGTGCCAGAGTGTTGGTAGTATACTCACCGCAGGCTCCAAAAAGCGGAAAGGACGTTTCGTGCCGACATGGATTGGTTGAGGCGTCCCTCCACGCTGGTGATCACCTCTTCCTTCTGCCGGTTCATGGAGTCCTATGCGTCGAAGAGCTCGCGGTGGAGGCTGGTTCGTCGGCTTGGGCTCAAAGGCTAGTGCTCTTGCAAGGCGCGGCTAGTCATCCATGTGTGCCAACTGTTCTCGATACTGCCGCTCCAGGTTGTTCCAGAATCGAGCAGGCACGGCAAACACGCGCTCAAACTGCAGAGCCGTTTCCGGTGTGATAGCCGCCTTTCCGTGGATGATCGCGCTGATTGTCTTAAGTGAACAGTTCGCCAGATCAGCAAGCATGGCCTGATTCATGTCGAGGTGGCTCAGCGTCTCCTTCAGCGTCTTTCCGGGCCACTGTACTTTGTCTGGCACGTATTCGTTCATGCTGTGCTATCCCCTGTAGGCGATAATCCTACTGGTGCGTATCGCACCCAAACGGCGGTATTAGTGTCCTCGTGCCTGTGCTACAGATCCGTCAGCTCCAGGTAGTGCTGATCCAGGTCCTCCAGAAAGTACGACCGCCGCCCATTCGGGAAGTCGACCGGTCCCGATACGTCCACGCCCTGCCCGCGCAGCGTCTCAGCCATCTCGTCGAGCTCGCTTCGGTCTATCTTGAACGCAGCGTGGTAGACCTCGCCCTGGGGTCCGCCGGTGCGGGCGAGGTAGTTCTTGGCAAGCTGCGTGCCGGGGCTGGCAGCCACGAAGAGGACGAGAAGAAAGTCGCCCGCCTTCAGGAAGGCGTTGCATCCGGGGTTGATCTCCTGGACTGCGAAGCCGAGTTTCTGAGTGTAGAACGCCACTGCTGCGTCGAGGTCCTTCACCCAAAGCGCAAGCTCCGAGATGCTCTGTATTCCTGGCATGCTAGGCAATGATCTCCTTCACCACTCTGCCGTAGACGTCCGTCAGGCGATAGTCGCGGCCGCCGTAGCGGTAGGTCAGCTTCTCGTGGTCTAGCCCCATCTGGTGCAGGATGGTGGCATGAAGGTCATGGATGTGGACCTTATCCCTCTCGGCATACCAGCCATATTCGTCCGTTGCTCCATGTGCAATGCCTCCTTTGATACCGCCGCCCGCCATCCACATCGAGAAGCCAAAGGGGTGGTGCTCGCGGCCGTCGTTCGTTTCGCCGGTGGGAGTGCGGCCAAACTCGCCGCCAAAGAGGACGATAGTCTCATCCAACAGCCCCCGTCCCTTTAGGTCCTCCAGGAGCCCTGCAATGGGCTTGTCGATTGAATAGGCGTTGGCGTGATGCACCTTGCGCAGGTCGGTATGCTGGTCCCAGATGTTGTGTGACGGGCCGAACTCATTGCGCACATGATAGACCGACACGGTGCGAACGCCGGACTCGACCAAGCGCCGCGCCATGAGGCATTGCTTGCCAAAGGTCTCGGTCTTTGGGTCGTCCAAGCCATAGAGTTTAGTTGTGGCAGGCGACTCGCCCCGCAGGTCCATCACCTTTGCCGCCTCCGACTGCATTCGGAATCCCAGCTCGAAGCTCTCGATGCGTGCGTTTAGCCGAAGGTCGTCCTCACGCCCGGTGCGGTGAGCGCGGTTAATGCGCTGGGCAAAGTCGAGTGCTGCGCGCTGCGCCTCGGCCGAGTACTTCGAGTTGGCCAAGTGAGGTATCGGGACGGCGAGGTCCGCAACTCGAGTGCCCTGGAACTCTCCCGGAAGAAAGCTGGAAGCGTAGGTTGGCGGGCCCTGGCCGGGCTCCGCGGGGCCAGGGCTTATCACTACGAACCCCGGCAGCTCGCGGTTCGTTGAGCCCAGTCCATAGAGCAGCCACGATCCAATGCTGGGGCGCGAGAAGGTCTGCTCGCCGGTGTGCATCTGATACTGCGCATTGGTGTGGT
>VFKD01000198.1 GCA_009885735.1 bacterium | reverse complement strand
GGCGTGATGGGCGCGGCGGAGCTTGCGTGGAGCAAGATGGGATCTGCCTAGCCTGCGCCTCCGAACGACGACAGATTCGTGCTGACTGCCTCGCGGAAGCGGTCGATATGGCCTAGAACAAACTCGCTGATGTCGAGAGTTACATCCTGAATCAGCGGGGTGAGGTCCATCCCGAAGTTGATGTGCCCTGATGCGTCCACGGCGTGGCTCTCGTGATACGTCGCGTGAGCTCTGCGGCGGCCCATCGTCGCTAGGTCGTATCGCTTCCCGCCTGCAATCTGGCTGTCGAACACTCCCACCAGCGCCATCTGGATGTTCTCATGGTCATCCAGGCGAAATACCACCTTGTCTGAATCGATCATCCAATCCAGGTCGCGCCACACCTCGCACCCATACAGCTTCTCGGGCCGAGCTTCCAGAGGCAGCTCGCGAATGGCCCTCACCACGTTCATCGCAACGCCGATGTGAGTCGGGTGCTTGTCCGCGAGATTGTGAGTGTAGACAACCGTCGGCGCACACTCCTGAATGAGAGCCTTCAGGTCTTCTGTTGCCGCGCGATCGTCTGGGTTCTTCACCGATGAGCTTGGATGGTCCATGAAAATCGCCGCCGCAAACTCTCCAACCACTGCGGCCTTCTGCTGTTCAAGGCGCCGAACCGTCATCATCTGCTCGTTCGTGAAGTCGGCATACAGCCCATCTCGGGCGCTGCCCGACCCGTCAGTCACGACCACGCCGGTGAACCACTGGTCCTCGCTTCCAAAGCAAGCCAGTATCCCGTTCATAGCCATTATCTCGAGGTCATCCTGATGCGCGCCGATGCCGAGGTGAGTGGTTCGAGAAAGTGCGACCACATCATCGCTCCCGTCAGGCACGTAAATCTCAGCCGTTGCGTGGGTGAATTCCATCGTTTTGGTTGCTCCGTTATACTTCAAGCGCGGGCAGGCTGGCGGCAGCGATAGACTGGCCTACTCGTCGGCTCTTCTCGTCCGGCAGTGCCAGCGTTACAGTGTCAGCGATCTCTGGGAAATCCGTCCGAAGTACCGAATTTGCGGCGGCAATGAGCGTGTCGCCGCCTGGCCCGGTGGTCACGCGGCCAAGGACCAGGATGTGCTTCAGGTCATAGAATTGCGCATATTGCGCCACACCGTATCCGAGATAGACTCCCACGGTTCGATAGACGTCGGCTGCAGCTTTGTCCCCGCTGTCCATTCTCTCCTGGAGCTCCTCAAGCTTCTCCGGCAGCCCCTTCCCAGCCTCAAACTGCATGCCCGCGCTCTCTGCAACGCGAATAGCGCCCACCTGCGAGAAGTATTGCACTCCACAGCCCGCGTCGCCGGACCACTCATCCACGGGCGCGTCTCTTCGATAGTCAACCGGCGCAAAGGCCAACTCATTCAACCAGCCGGTAATGTTTCCGTCTCGGTTAACATATCCCCCTGCCTGACTCGATCCCATTGCGATGCCAAGTACAGGATTGTCGCTCAAGCTCATGGAGCCCGCGAGGGCAGTCACCTCGCCGTCGTTCACCACCTCTATCGGAACGCCAAGCTCCTGGCCGATCCGTAAGAACATGCCTGCAATTTGTGCGTCAAACTGGACCCTCGGCACAGCTCGGAAGAGTGATGCGACCCGAGCACGATTGTTGATGTAAACTCCTGCGGAGCTCCCCCCAATCGCATCCAGGCGGGGAAGGTGCGCGGCCGCGCGCCGAATGGAGTCGAGCACTCCTTGGTAGTGATACGCTGGGTCGGATTGATTGCGCGGATCCCACGGAACCTCTTCAGAGAATATCGCCTCGCCGTTGGAGACTGCGCTCGCCTTACGATCACTTGCGCCCAGGTCGAACCCGACCCGGTATCCGTCGAGATGCCTGCCCAGCGGCGATGAAGTCTCGCGCTCGGCCGGCACAGCATCCGCCGCCGTCATTTCTACGGTGAACGGATGATCGTAGACTCCGCCCATGAATTCCGCGTCAAAACTGCGGGCGCCGTTTGGTGAATAGATGGCGCGAATCGCCTCGCCGATCTCGGCGGGACCGCCAAGATGAAGCCGCCATCCTCCGCGCTGCCACAGCAGAAACTTGACGATGCGCTCAATGAACAGCACGTTCAGGGGCGCGGAAGGTGAGCTTGGTCGAAGAACCCGTGTGTCGAAGCGTGAGACCGACCCGTCAGCCCTCTCGATGCCAATGTGGTAGGGCTCTCCTCCCTCCCTCTCGACGAGCCGGCAGTACTCTCGATTAACGCTCGCAGCAGGCAGAAACTCGGCGTCGAGTGGAGCAATTAAGCGTTGAGGAATGACAAGGCTGGAAAGGTCCAAGGAAGAACTCCGGTTTCACAAAAGTAGAGCGACGAGGCGCGGCCTATGATAGCAGACAGGCTCATCGTCCGCAACGTGCGTCGAAGGTACACTGTCGAAAAGTGAGCGTGCCTGACTGGAGCGAGCCCGTGCGCCTGTCCAAGAGAATCGAGACCAAGGACGACGGCCGGACGATTATCTTCTACTTCGAGGTGGAAGTTTGTCAGACCACCGCATCCGACGCGGCAGACACACAAGAGTACGCTAACGATGAACCCTCCTCTCCGTAACAACGATGTTCGCAGCGTCGTGCTCAGGCCAGTCTCGCCGAGCGACCAAGTCCGTAACATTGGTCACGTCAACAGTATGAGAAGCGCCCTTCGACTGCGCCTCGATACGGCTGAGGCGCGCTCAGGACGAACGGATTCGCACCCAACTATTGGGGATGACTATGTCTGAACTCCGCTGGAATCCAATCCTTCGCGAGTGGGTGATCACCGCCACGCACCGCCAGGATCGCACGTTCCTCCCTCCGGCGGAGTACTGCCCTCTCTGCCCAACGAAATCCGGCAGCTTTCCCTCTGAGGTTCCAGCCGAGGAATACGACATCGTGGTCTTCGACAACAAGTTTCCCAGCCTACAGGCTTCTCCTCCAGAACCAAGCCTACCCTCATCCGATCTCTATGAAGTGCGCCCTGCGGTGGGCGCGTGCGAAGTGATCCTGTACACCTCCAATCACCATTATGAGCTCGCTGACCTGCCCGTTCGCCAGGTCGAGAAGCTCGTCCAAGTATGGGCGGATCGGTTTCAAGAGCTTGGCGATCGGCCGGAAGTGGACTACGTCTTCATCTTCGAGAACAAGGGCCGCGAGATCGGCGTGACGCTCACGCACCCGCATGGACAGATCTACGCCTACCCCACTATTCCGCCCATCATTGAGCGTGAGCTAGCCGGCAGCAAGCAACACTTTGATAAACATGGCGAGTGCCTCTTTTGTCGGATCTTGCGAGATGAGCTTGCAGACGGGCGCCGGATAGTCGCGACTAACGAACACTTCGCCGCTATCGTCCCTTTCTTTGCGCGTTACCCCTATGAGATTCACGTACTGTCGAGACGGCACGCTGAGTGTGTGACTGACCTTATGGACGACGAGCGGCGCTCGCTTGCTGAGATACTCAAGGTGGTCACGCAGACCTACGCGCGGCTATGGGACCGTTCCATTCCCTACATCATGGTGACGCACCAGCGTCCCACAGATGGTCAAGCCTATCCGCACTATCACTACCATGTCGAGTTTTATCCGCCAAACAGGACGGCCGACAAGCTAAAGTACCTCGCAGGGTCCGAGGCGGGCGCCGGCGCCTATATTAACGACACTCACGCGGAGGAGACGGCCGCCACGCTAAGGTCTATCGCCTCCAGCCTTTAGCTCACTGACTCTCAGGCGAACCATTCAGGGCTGACGCGATGCGCTCTCGAATGGGCGGATGGGAGTACATCCACCAGACGATGAAGGCCGGTGGGTCCGGATCCGCAAAGTCTCGGTCAACGAAGCGAATGAACGCGGCAGCCGTTGCCTTGTTCAGGCCCGTCACTCGCAGGCCAAAAGCATCTGCCTGACGCTCCTGCGCACGGGAGAACGAGGCGGCGATTGGCTGCTGCACGAAGAGGAGGATCGCTATAGCAAAGAATGCGACGGGCATCGACGCTAGGTCGAAGGGTCCTCGTATGTGCGGATAGCGGCGCAACAACCTGCGAACCATTACGTCTAGAACCCGGAGAAGCACAAGCGCCATCACCGCGCCTGCCACGAGCCCCCACCAAACGTGCCGCAGGACGTAGTGCCCCATCTCGTGGCCCACAATAGCAACGATCTCGTCCTCCGACAGAGTTGCAAGAGTAGTGTCCCAGATTACGATACGCCGAGTGGGTCCGAGTCCGGTTACGTAAGCATTCAGTCGCGTCGTTCGCTTCGACTTGTCGGCGACCTCGATCGTCGCCCCGCGAACTCCGGCTTGAGCGGCTAGCAGCTCAATCCGCGTGCGCAGCTTGCCCTCCGCCAACGGCGTGAAGCGATTGAACATCGGGTCGATGAGCACAGGATAGACCATCGCCCCCACGAACATGAATGGCAGCAGGACAAACCAGACGTGGAGCCACCACATCTTAGGGCGAATGGCGATGAGCCAGTAAGCTGCCGCCACCAGCGGCGCCTCGATCAAGCCGATCACATAGTGCTTTAGCCGGTCCGTGAGCCACATTCCGGGTCCCAGCGTTGCGAATCCGTAGTTTCTCTCTGTTAGGTAACCGATGAATCCGAGAGGAAGAGCCCAGATCGCGGTCCAGAGCGCTAGACCAGCAAAGAACAGCGCCGCGCGGACCATTGGCCTGCGAAAGCGCTGCTGGAGTGCATCGCGGAGGCGAAGGTTGAAGCGAAGTCGAATGAACACGAGCAGCCCAAGAAGTGACCATGCGACGTTTGTAAAGTAGAGTGCATACGTGGTGTCGTTATAGCGCCTCACGACAGGCGATGCCGGCGGTACGGTGAGTTCCAGCCGCACGCCTGGCTTCGCGGAAGCCGGCGACTCGGAGGCAACCTGCGCGTCAATCGCGCATGAAAGCGCGGCCAGAACTGCCACGATGAGCGCGAACCGAAGGACCATGCGGTATCCTCATTTGGACGTACTGAACCGACGAGAGTGCGGCAGGATATACTTGGGGCCGCACCCTGTTCTACCACAAGGATCACCTCTCATCAAACGAATCACGATAGCAATTGATGGACCAGCGGGCGCGGGTAAGAGTTCTGTAGCGCGCAAAGTTGCACAAGACCTGGGCTACACCTACATAGACACGGGCGCAATGTACCGCGCTGTCGCCTGGCTCGGCCTCCAGCACGCAGTGCCGTTGGAGGATGAAGTCGGCACTGTTGAGCTTGCGCGAACTGCCGCCATTCGATTTGCACCTGCTCCAGACGGACCACAGCGTGTGTACGCGAACGACACAGACATCACGGAGGCTATCAGAGAACCCGAAGTCACCCGACTCTCGTCTCCAGTCTCCGCAATCTCAGGGGTCCGCAAGCTGTTGGTTGCTCAGCAGCAGTCCCTGGGGAGCGAGGGCGGTGTTGTGATGGAGGGCCGGGACATAGGAACCGTCGTCTTCCCGAACGCGCAGGTGAAGGTATTTCTCACCGCGTCAGAGGAGGAGCGAGCACGTCGGCGCTGGCTCGAAATGCAGGGCAGAGGGCAGACCGCAGACATATGCGACGTTCAGGCACAGATTCGCGAGCGAGATCAGAGAGACAGTTCGCGCGCGGATTCCCCTCTTTGTGCTGCCCAGGATGCACTCGTCATCGAGTCGGACGGAGTTCCTTTCGACGCAGTTGTGAGGCGCATTTTGGATGCTGCCGCTGAGCATTCGGGCGATCTGGCAGAGTGACGTTCACCTACTGGTTCATCCGAGCAGTCGTTTGGTCCGCAAGCAAGATTGTTTGCAAGACGCGGTCGTTTGGCCGCGAGCACATCCCGGAATCCGGTCCCGTGATCGTTGCGGCAAACCACCTGAGCTATCTGGACCCCCCTATCATTGGAGCGGAGATATGGCGCGAATGCGTCTACATCTCACGGCACGACCTCTGGAACAACAAACTCGTAGGGGCTATTCTCACGCGAATCAACTGCATTCCGGTCCATCGGGATCGCCCAGACCGCGTGGTCATCAAGCGGACCATCGAAAAGATGGAGGAGGGCAAGGTTCTGCTCATGTTCCCCGAGGGGGGGCGTAGTGAGGACGGAGACCTTCGTCGGGGTGAGATGGGCCTTGGCCTCTTTGCAAAGCGAACGGGCGCGCCCATTATTCCGGCGGCCATCATCGGACCTGAGATGATGCTTCCCGTGGGTCAGAAAAAGCTCAAGAAGGGCCGCGTGAGGGTCTACTTTGGCGAGCCACTCACATTCGACGAGAGCGCCACTCGCGAGGAGATCGTGCTTCGCACAATGCGTGAGATTGCGGCTCTGCTAACCAAAAATGGTCGGCCCATGATCGCGGCCGAGGACCGGCCCGCTAAGCCCGATGAGAAGACTGCGACTGTTGCCTCCAAACCGGTTGACAATCCCGCCTCCATCAGCCTATAATCAATTAAGTGAAGCTGGCCGCACCCAATGGATAGCCCCGGGCTATCCATTGTTTTTTTGAGGGGACATCAGGATGCCAAACACCGTAGTTGTGGGTGCGCAGTGGGGAGACGAGGCCAAGGGCAAGGTGGTTGACTGCCTTGCGCAAACGGCCAGGATGGTGGTGCGATACGGGGGAGGCAGCAACGCCGGGCACACGGTTACCGCCGGCGGCGAGACCTTCAAGTTTCACCTTATCCCATGCGGCATTCTCTATCCCGACGTGGTGTGCGTCATAGCGGATGGCGTGGTGATCGACCCTGCGGTCCTAACCGAGGAGATCGCGGGCCTTCACGCCCGCGGCAGAACGTCGGACAATCTGCACATCTCCGCGAATGCCCATGTGATCATGCCGTATCACCGCATCCTCGACCGCTTGAGCGAGGAGAGCAAGGGAGATTCCGCGCTGGGCACTACGGGCCGCGGAGTAGGACCGGCGTATGCGGACAAGTCCTCGAGAATCGGCATTCGTGTTCATGAGTTGATCGATCCGAACCGGCTTGCATCTCGTCTCCGCGAACAGGTTGCCGACAAGAATCGCATTATCCAGCACGTCTATGGCGGCGAACCGCTTGATGCCGACGCAGTTGTTAGCGAAATACAAGCGTATGCGGAGGTGCTGAAGCCGTATGTTCGCGACACTGTTTCATTGGTGGGCAAGGCCGCGCGAAACGGCGGAGGAGTGGTATTTGAGGGCGCCCAGGGTACCCTGCTCGACATCGACCTCGGCACCTATCCGTACGTCACCTCCTCGCATCCAATCGCGGGCGGAGCCTGTATTGGGACGGGCGCAGGTCCAACCTCTATCACGGACGTCATCGGAGTGGCGAAGAGCTATACAACTCGGGTAGGCGCGGGAATCTTTCCCACGGAACTGCTCGACGAGATCGGCGACGGAATTCGCGAGCGTGGACACGAATACGGCACGACCACCGGAAGGCCGCGCAGATGTGGATGGCTAGACGCGGTTGTCCTGCGGTATGCCGCGCTGGTAAACGGCCTGACTCGCCTCTCCGTTGGTCATCTGGACGTGCTTAGCGGATTGGAGACCGTCAAGATCGCGGTGGGATACCAGCTTGCAGACGGCTACACCGAGGACTTGCCTGTGGACCTTCCGAACCGCACCGACCTGGTCGCAGTGTACGAGGAACTAGCCGGATGGGATGAGGACCTGACGGGCGTCACGGAGGCCGAAGGGCTTCCAGCAAACTGCATGGCCTACATCCGACGGATTGAAGAGCTTACCGACGTGAAGATCGGCTCTGTCTCTGTCGGGCCGGCTCGAGAGCAGATGATCCTTCTCTCGTAGCCCGATCTATCGATATAAACTCACGGAAGTTGTCGCTGTTGTGTCAAGTTTCAGGCGGCGAGATAGGCGACCTCGCAGCAACGGTTTATTGCAATCGACAATTGTC
>VFKD01000105.1 GCA_009885735.1 bacterium | reverse complement strand
GGCAGCTCGCGGTTCGTTGAGCCCAGTCCATAGAGCAGCCACGATCCAATGCTGGGGCGCGAGAAGGTCTGCTCGCCGGTGTGCATCTGATACTGCGCATTGGTGTGGTTGATGTTGTCCGCCACCATGCTGCGGATGACGCATAGGTCGTCCGCACGGCGAGCGACATGCGGAAAAATCTCGCTTATCTCCAGGCCGCTCTTGCCATATCTGGCGAACTGCCACGGAGTGGGCATCAGGTTTCCCGGTTTCGTGCGCTGCAGCTTTGGGTTCTCAAATGGGAGCGGCTTGCCGCTGAGCGTCACCAGCCCTGGCTTCGGGTCGAAGGTGTCGACGTGCGACACGCCACCCGGCATGAAGAGAAAGATGAAGTGCTTCGCCTTGGCTGGGATGCGAGCTGTGCCATCCAGACCTTGCGTTCCACCGGCATGTGCCTCCTCCGCAAGCAAGGCGGTGAGGCCGACAAGCCCAAAGCCACCGGCGATTGTCCGAAGAGCATCTCTCCGGGTTAGGGGCGCCTGTTCGAACCGTCCACATCCCAAGAATGGATTGTTCATCGTGATTCACTCCACATAGAGAAACTCGTTGGTGCAGAGAAGTGCGTGGCAAAGTGCTGCCCAGTCGTCCCCTCGCGAAGCTCTGAACGCCGCTGCTGCGGCTGCCTCTGCAGGTATCGGCGGCCTTGCAAAGAGCGTCAAATAGAGGCGTTTGAGGCGGTCGTGGTCTGAGAGCAGCTTGGATTCGCGAAGTCGAGCTGCCAGCCGCTCCGCCTGGCTGAAGACGAACGGCGAATTCAGGAAGTAGAGCGCCTGCGGGGCCACGGTCGACTCGCCTCGACGGTCCACCGAGTCCTTGGGGTCAGGCGCGTCAAACACCTGCCGAATTCCACCAATCACTGGGTCTGCCTGACGATAGACTTTCATATAAACCATTCGTCTGTTTAGCTCCGGCTCCGCGATGGGAGGTCCTCCCATCGTGGCGTCGAGCGCGCCACTTACCGACAGCAGGCTGTCTCGCAGGACCTCGACCTCCATCCTGCGGCGCCGGAAGCGCGCGAGCAGGCGGTTGTCCGGGTCCTTTTTCAGTGCGGCAGACGGAGCTCGCGCCACTTGCTGATACGCCTCCGAAAGCATGATGAGGCGATGCATCGACTTGATGCTCCAGCCGTCCTGCATGAACTTCGACGCCAGCCAATCCAACAGCTCCGGATGGGTGGGCTTGGTGCCCAGAGCGCCGAAGTTGCTCGGAGTCTGCACCAGCCCTTCGCCGAAGTGCTGCTGCCAGATGCGGTTTACGATCACTCTGGGTGTGAGTGGATTCTCATGTGAGGTGAGCCAATCCGCGAGCTGCAGGCGTCCGCTTCCAGCCTCTATTTTGGGTTGAGCGCTCTTCATCAGAACTCGAGGGAATCCGCGCTTAACCGCTGGATCGAGCTTACTGTAGTCTCCCCGCACCTGAACGCAGGCATCTGCAATGCCGGGGAACATGCCGTCCGCTTGCCCGCCATCCTGCATCGCGTGCGCCGTTGGGAATTCGGGCACGGGCTTCGCCTTAAGCGCGGCAAGCTCCGTCTTTAGGGCGGCAGCGTCCAACTTTGCACTCTCAGCAGTCTTAATCCTTGCCTCAAGTTCTGCTACGCCTGCTTCCCATTTCTTGCGCGGCTCCTGCTCCGCAGGCGGCACAAGTGGTATGCGGAGCATTACAGGGCTCCCGCCGACAGCGCCTACGGTCTTCATCACATGAGAACTGTTGAAAATCCCGGCGAGGGCGTAGTAGTCGGCCGCAGTGAACGGGTCGAACTTGTGGTCGTGGCACCTGGCGCAGCCTATCGTCACTCCCATGAAGACGGTGCTTACAAACCGAACCTGGTCGTCCGCGAGGTCGACGATCATCTTCTTCTTGTCTGCGTCGAGTTGGCTCCACTCTCCCATCACCAAGGCGCCAGTGGCAATCAGGCCGTCTGCATTTGGTCGGTCTGGGGGAGCGGGAAGCAGGTCACCCGCAACCTGCATCCGGACGAAGTCCCGATACGGCAGGTCCTCGTTGAAGCTCTTGATCACCCAGTCGCGATATCGCCAGTTGTCCATCCAGATGACGTCGGAGTTGTTGACCACGTCATCCACGTATCTCGCAAGGTCCAGCCACCGGCGACCCGATCTCTCGCCATACTGCGGACGTGCAAGCAGGTCGTCTATCACCTGCGCCCATGCGTTCGGCGACGCATCGTAGACAAACCGCTCCACCTCCTCAGGGGTGGGAGGGACGCCAATGAGGTCGAAGTAGGCCCGGCGAATACGGGTGCGGCGGTCTGCCCGAGGAGCGTATCCCAATCCAGTCTTCCGCAGCGTGGCCAGAAGAAAGGCGTCGATCTCGCCGGTCGTCTTGCCGATCACGCGATGCACCGGGGGAGAGACGACCGGCTTGATGGCCCACCAGCCTGAGCCGGACATGTCGCGCAACTTTGGCTGTACTTGTGTCGGGCTGCTTCCGTTCGCGGCTGCGGGCCAGGCCGCTCCTGCCTTCACCCAATTGCTAATGCTTTCAACGAGATCTGTCGGGAGCCTTCCGCCTGGAGGCATCTGCCTGCCGTGTGCCGGATACCGCAGCGCCTGAACAATAAGGCTCTTGTCGGGGTTACCTGGGACCAGCGCGGGACCACTTGTTCCGCCACGGAGAGCGCTCTTGAGCGAATCTAGGTGGAGGCCGCCTTGGAGTTTGTCTGCCGTCGCGGAGTGGCAGGGAAAGCAGTGCTTGACAAGGGCGGGACCGACGACGGTTCGAAAGAGCGCCGCGCCCTTGTCTGGGGGAGGCTGCTGAGCACAAAGCGGCGCGACAAGAATAATCCCGGTAAGAGTTCCACACCCCACCAAGCTGAACACATGAGAGCGCATGACGGACCTCATAATAGTCTTTTCACCGTGGCATGCGCGTCTCGCGCATGATGCTCCACGGGCGAGACGCCCGTGCCACAAGGTCGGCGCGTTTCTGGGTAGGGGCAGGCCCCTGTGCCTGCCCAGAAATGCCCCTGTGCCTGCCCAGAAATGCCCCTGTGCCTGCCTAGAAACGTGCGTGGGACCACTTACCGTCCCGGTGATGGGGTCCTCCAGCTATGCCAGAATGCCCGTGGCAACCTTGCCGAACACATCCGTCAGCCGGAAGTCTCGACCGCCATAGCGGTAGACCAGCCGCTCGTGGTCGAGCCCCATTAGGTGCAGCAGCGTAGCGTGCATGTCGTGAACGTGTACCTTGTCGACAGTTGCGTAGTAGCCATAATCGTCCGTGGCTCCATAAACGAATCCGGGCTTCACTCCCGCGCCAGCCATCCACATTGTGTAGCCGTGCGGGTTGTGGTCGCGACCGTCTCCGCCCTGGGCAGTGGGAGTGCGGCCAAACTCCGCGCCCCATAGCACCAGCGTGTCCTTGAGCATTCCACGCGCCTTCAGGTCCTTCAGGAGACCGGCAATCGGCTTGTCGACTTCCTTGGCATTGTTCGTGTGACCGTTTTTGAGGTCGCCATGCTGGTCCCATTTGTAGCTGTGGGACACCTGGATGAACCGTACACCCTTCTCGGCAAACCGTCTCGCGAGAAGGCACTGACGGCCAAAGTTGTTGGTGGGCTTCTCGTTAACGCCATATAGGTCGAGCGTGGCCTTCGATTCCTTCGATATGTCCATCAGGTCCGGCGCCTCCGTCTGCATTCGGAAGGCGAGCTCGAAGCTCTGAATACGACCCTCAAGCTGGGGCTCGTGCCCGAAGTGCTTCAGCTGCTCCTCGTTCATCTGCTTCAAGGCATTAAGCTGCAGTCGCTGAATATCCGGTTTCACGCTGGGACTGATGTGATTGAACATCGCCTTCTCTGCAGGAATGCTTGCATTGCCGATGGGAGTTCCCTGGTAGGGCGACGGAAGGAACGCGCTCGACCAGTTTTGCACGCCCCCGTGGCCGAGCGTGGGGCAGATCGTAATGAAACCCGGAAGATTTTGGTTTTCGGTGCCCAGACCATAGGTGATCCAGCTTCCCATGCTTGGCCGGACGAACGAGTCGGAGCCCGTGTGAAGCTGCAGAAGCGCGCCACCGTGCGCAGTGTTGTCGCCATGAAGGGAGCGAATCATGCAGATGTCGTCGACGCAGCCTCCCACGTTTGGAAAGAGATCGCTCACCTCAATGCCGCTCTGGCCATAGTGCTTGAACTCCCACGGCGACTGCAGCAAGTTGCCGGTCTCGGCGAACTGCACTCGGGGCTTCTGGCCTGGAAAAGGCTTTCCTGCGTCGCGTTTCAGGAGCGGCTTTGGGTCGAACGTATCTACCTGAGACGGACCGCCATGCATGAAGAGGAAGATTACCCGCTTTGCCCGCGCTGGGAAGTGGGGTTTGCGAACCGCGAGAGGACTTGCAAGTGCGCCCTCTGCAGCGGCTGCCTCGCCTAGGAGGCCCGCAAGGGCGACCATACCGAAACCGGCGCCGCAGTCCCGGAGCATCTCTCGTCGCGTTGTGGGCTGTATGAAGTGGTGGTTCAAGTGTTCTCTCTTCGTTGCGGCAGTGGACTATGTGGACAGTGTGGACCGCTAATTGTGCGGCGTTCAACTGCATTGGCCGATAGGCCTATTCTACATAGATAAACTCATTCCCGGCAAGCAGAGTTTGGCACCAGGCCGCCCACACCTGCTCGCGTCGCTTGACGTTGTCTGCTTCGGATGGTCGAAACGCGGTGTCGAGCCTATTCAAGAGCGCGGATCCACGTGACCTTTCGGCCTTGGTCGCCGGCCTGCCCAGCGCAAGGCGATACGCCCTATCGAGCCGCCCGGCGTCCGTGGCAATGGGTTCCGCAAGCAGCCGCTTCGCGAATGCGTGAGACTGCTCGAGGACAAACGGACTGTTCAGCACATAGAGCGCTTGCGGTGCGATGGTAGTTGTTGCTCGCTTGGCGTTTACCATGGAAGGGTCACCAAAGTCGAATGCCTGCAGGTACTCATAGACTGCGTTGCGGATAATCGGAAGGTAGACAGTGCGCCGCATGGCGCCATACCGAGCGGCGTTTCCAGACTGATCGTTTGTAACGTAGTCGTAGCTCTTGCTCGAGAGGAGCGATCCTCCCAGCGAGAGGTCGAGCGTGCCTGCTGCGCTGAGCAGAGCGTCCCGAAACGGCTCCGCCTCGAGGCGGCGGACATTCATTCGCCACAACAGTCGATTATCCGGATCAATCTGATTGCCCTTCGGCGCGCCGTTGCTCGACATCTTGTAGGTGTTCGAGAGCATAACAGTGCGGTGAAGCTTTTTGAAGGACCATCCATTCGACATGAACTCCTTCGCAAGCCAGTCGAGCAGCAAGGGGTGAGAGGGAGTTTCTCCAAGAAGACCGTAGTTCTCGGGAGTGCGCACTAGGGCTGCGCCGAAGTGGCCCTGCCACACTCGGTTCACAGCCACTCGGGCAGTGAGCGGATTTGACGGATCGCAAATCCACTCGGCCAGCTCGAGTCGCCCACTCCGTTGTTCCGGCACTTTCGGCATGTTAATGGTGGTCAGAACCGTTAGGAATCGTCGCGAGACCTCCTCGCCTAGCGTCTGAGTGTCGCCACGGACATGAACGCGGACATTCTGCGGCTTACTCTCCTCAACAGCCATGGCCATGGGAGGCTGGGGCGCATTGGCCTCTGCGGACTTGAGTGCATCATCGGCCGTTTTGAGTGTAGCCTTGAGCGCCTCGGCGTAGAGCTTCTCGGGTTGGTCCGGCAAGCCGAGCGGTCCCGCTGGGTCATTTCGGATGGAGGCGAAGGACTCCGTCTGCTTGCCATCTCCACCTGAAATGAGCTTCCCGAAAAGGTCTGCAACTTCCCTGAGCGATTGAGGCCGAAATGCTTCCAGTTGGTTTCGAATGTCCGCAGGCGCCTGTTGGGCAGTGCGGGAACCAAGACCCTCGGCATCGCGAGCGAAGTCCTCTGGGACCAGAGACGCATATCTGTTGAAGGCAGCCAGTCCTGGGTTCGATCCGGAACGCAGGGCAGACACCCAGCGCTTCAGCAGGCTGCCGTTGAGTCCTGCCTGTTTAGCCGCCGCATCAACCGAGAGCGGAGGCCGAATACCTGGGGCCGAATTGGGAGACAGCGCGACCAGGATCTTGTCGATATGCGGAATAGCCCTGTTGCTGTCGAGGCGCAGGGTGTTCTTGCCTGCTGCCAGTGCAAACAGACCCACCACTTCCCATCGCTGGCCGTCCGGCTGGAAGCTCCCAGTGACCTCAGAAGCCGCCGCTTCAGCGATCAATTTGCCGTTGAGCGACAGTCTCACCGGTCGCGCCTCGGCGGACGCATAGCGAAGCTCAACCTGGTACGTTCCCGTGGTCTTTACCTGGAAGTCCCACTCGGCGTGATCCGGCAGGTCCACGTTGTGGATGATGCCGATTCCCTTGCCATAGGTCTCGAAGTCGCGGCGAACGTTGCCGCGGTCATACTTCTCCGCCTCGATTACGAGCCGAGCCGGATCGCCCGGGCGAGTCGCCACGTCTCCCAGAGATGTCGTGCCGGCTTGCTTGGTAAGTTCGGCGGCAGCCACGAGGTAGCGAGCTGTGTCGCGGCGGTAGGAGGCGATAATCTCCGCGTTCGCGGCGTCGACAAGCTTCTGTCGATCGGCGCGCAGTACGGCAAGCTTTAACTGGTGATCCTTGGTCTTGGCTTCAATCTCCGCATCCGCGAGCGGCTTTTCGAGCCACTTGCTCACGAAGCCGAGATCGTTCATGGTTCGAGTGCTCTTGAAGATGCCGGCGAGAGCGTAGTAGTCCTGGGTCGAGATAGGGTCGAACTTGTGGTTGTGGCAGCGCGCACATGCCACCGTGAGGCCCATGAATGCTTTTGACACGACCTCGATCTGCTCGTCCACGATGTCCATCACCATCTTGGGCTTGTCTTGCTCGGCAAGGACTTTGGCGCCGAGGCTCAGAAATCCGGTGGCAGTGAGTCTCTCATTTCGGACGGCTGGGTCAGAGCTTTCCAGCAGATCTCCGGCAAGCTGCTCCGTGATGAACTCTGTGTATGGCTTATCCTTGTTGAATGCATTCACCACATAGTCACGATATCGCCATGCATTTGCGAATGCAAGGTTCTCGTCTAGCCCGTTCGAATCGGCATACCGCGCGACGTCGAGCCAGTGCCGCCCCCAGCGCTCGCCATAGTGTGGCGATGCCAGCAGGCTGTCGACGACCTTCGCCCATGCGTTCGGGGACCTGTCGGAGACGAACGCCTCAACCTGCTCGGGCGATGGAGGAAGGCCAATGAGGTCGAAGTAAGCTCGACGTATAAGAGTACGCCTGCCTGCGGCTGGTGCAGGAGTAAGCCCCTTTTTCTCGAGCGCGGAGAGGATGAATCGGTCGATCGGGCTTGCCGCCCAAGATGCGAGTTTCACGGCGGGGGGCGCCGGCCGCTTGAGTGGCTGGATGGACCAGAATCTGCGCTGCGCGGGCGTGATAGTAAAGGAGGCGTCTGTTTTCACGGCAGAAGCCGCAGCGGGCCAAGGCGAGCCCATCTCTATCCATCGTCGAAGGTCCGCAATCTCTGCCGGTTTGAGGCTGCCGGTAGGCGGCATCCTGAGCTTGCCCTTGCCCGAGACTGCATTGAGCAGCAGGCTCGCATCCGCGTTACCGGCTACGAGTGCCGGTCCACGGCTGCCGCCCTTTAGCAGGCCTTCCTTGCGGTCAAGCCGCAACCCGCTCATCTGCTTCTTGTCTCCGTGGCACTCGAAGCACGACGCCGCCAGCACGGGGCGAATCTTGGATTCGAAGAACGCCGCTTGCGCGGC
>VFKD01000641.1 GCA_009885735.1 bacterium | reverse complement strand
TGGCCTTGCCCGGCAGGGTCGTACATAGCATCTTTGCTTCGAGCGTCTGGCAGGGAACCCGTGAGTTCAGCTAGAAGCATGCCTAACAGGCGCGGCGAACCGACCTCGGCAGCGCCTGCGGGCCTTCGGGGAACGGAAACCGATTTCCAAGTGATCGACGAGGCGTTCTGCAGCCGAGAAACGGTGATCGTGGCGAGGGACCTGCTGGGCTGCACTCTAGTTCACTCGACATCGACTGGAGATGTGGGCGGCATCATCGTCGAGACCGAGGCTTATGGACCAAACGACCCCGCGAGCCATGCGTTCAGAGGGAAGACGCGTCGCAATGAGGCGATGTTTGGGCCACCGGCCACGGCCTACGTGTATCTCTGCTATGGCCTGCACACATGCTTGAACGTCGTACGTCCGTGCGGCATCGGAGAGGCTGTCCTGATACGAGCGCTTGAGCCCACAATTGGAGTTGGCTCGCAGCAGCAAAGCCGAAGGCGGCAGGCGCTTCGCGATCTCTGTTCTGGTCCTGGCCGGCTCTGTCAGGCGCTGGGCGTGGGCTTGGATGCGAATGGCACAAGTCTGACGACCGGCATGCTTAGGGTTTTTGAGCGCGGCGCCGAGCCGATGCGCATTGTCGCCACCCGGCGCATCGGAACACCCTCCGCGCCCGATCTTCCTTGGCGGTTCTGCATTGCAGACAGTTCGTTTCTCTCGCGCGGAGCTGGCCATGGGCGCTGACCCGCTAAGGGACGTGCTGGCTGCGTTTGCAGGCGGCTTGCCGCCCCTCACGTTCGTGAATATTGCACTTGGCGCCTCTGCAACCGGGTTGGTAGCAGCAGCGGCGGGCGCAATGCGTGCCCTCACCCTTTCTGGTGTCCTCGCAGCGCTCATCATCGGATTTATCTTCATCGGGGTAGGCGGCCTTGTGTTTGCAGCCGTTCTCCTGGCGTTCTTTGGGTCGTCCACCATTCTGTCGGCCATCGCAAGGCGCGGCGTGAGGAGAGTCGAGGGGCAATCGGGTCCCAGGGGCGCGTCCCAGGTGTTGGCGAACGGCGCTGTCGGCGCCGTGCTCATCCTCTGGTGTGCCCTGTCGCGGTCGCCGCGACCTCTGGCGCTGCTCGCCGTTGCGTCGATCGCCGCGGCGAATGCGGACACCTGGTCCACCGAGATAGGAACTCTCTTCGGCAAGAGGCCCCGGCTCATCACCACTATGCGACGCGCTGCGCCGGGAGTCTCCGGTGCTGTTACGCTGCCGGGAGTGGCGGCGGCCTTTCTGGGAAGCCTCTTCATCGCGTGGATTGCCGTTGTGTGCTGGCCCTCGCACTCAGGGCGGCTGATCTGGGCGCCGGATGTCGCGGAGGTTTTTGCTATTACGTGGGCAGGCTTCGTTGCGGCATTGGCAGACAGCATTCTGGGTGCCTCGCTTCAGGTCCGGTACAAGTGCGAGCGGTGCGGCGCGGTGTGTGAGGCTCGCGAGCACTGCGGCACTGCGACACTCTACGATAAGGGTGTCCGGTGGATGACGAACGATATGGTGAACCTTATCGCATGCGCTTTGGGAGCGATGTTCGCCTATGGGCTCATTCGCTTCACGATAGGAGTCATGTAACCAAGGCAACTTGTTGCTCCGTTTGCGCGTAAACTTTAGCATAGACTAAACTTTTGTTCAGGTACCTTGACGAAAATTGCGGTGGGTGCCATAATTTAGGACGTAGGTGTGTTGTTACACGGGAGCGGCGAATGGCGGTGAAGGAAGTGCGACTGAGGGTTCCGGCGTCCTGCAGGCCCAAGGGCGCGCGTGACCACCAGAAGTCCGAGATAACCGAGAGTGTTGAGGAGTACGTCGAGGGCATCTGGCGGCTCGAGCGTGAGATGCAGACCGTTGGCACGGGCGAGATTGCTCAGTATATGAACGTGGCGCCCGCCTCGGTCACCACCATGCTGAAGCGGCTGTCGGACCTTGGCTTGGTTCAGCACAGCCCGTACCAGGGCGTGAAATGCACGGAGCGTGGCGAAACTCTTGCCGTCAATCTCCTGCGCAAGCATCGCCTCATCGAGCGTCTATTAACGGACTTTTTGGATCTGCCCTGGGATGGCGTTCACGACCTCGCCTGCAAGCTCGAGCACTACATCTCGATGGATGTGGCGGACCGCATTGAGGAGGCCATGGGGCATCCCACCACCTGTCCGCACGGCAATCCGGTGAATGCACTCGAAGAGGACAACTCCATCCGCCTTCTGGACATGCGCGCCACCACCGAGATCGTGATCGCCAAGATCTCTGACGAGCGCGATGAGTTCCTGACGTATCTGTATGATATCGGCCTTACGCCTGGCGCCCGAGCAAGCATCGTTGAGCGGACGCCGTTTGGCGACGTATTGACGCTACGCGTGGAGGGCCAAGCTCGCGAAGTAGCGGTTGGTAAGGAAGTGAGCACCGCAGTGTGGGTGTGGCCAGCCGGCGACATGGAACGGGAGGCAGTGGTGAGCAGCGACACGGTGGAGGCAGGATTGCGATGAAGAGCCGCACTTCTCGAGGGAATCGCCTGCGAGCCCTCCTCTCGGACCTAAGCCCACAGGCGAGAGATGAGTCGTTCGCCCAGTCTGCACAGCAGGCGTTGGACCGTGGAACTGGCGCACTCACTAGGACTTCGGGCACGCTTGCCGATCTGCGCCCAGGCGAATGCGGCTACATCCTCCGGGTGGACGCGGCTGTCTCTGCCCGCCTGAGGCTCCTCGAGATGGGGCTCACAGAAGGCGTCCATATCAAGGTGATTCGGGTGGCCGCATTCGGCGGCCCACTGTTTGTGCAGCTTCGCGGCTACGAGCTGTCGCTTAGGCGCGAAGAGGCTGCCGGCATTGTACTTGGCCCTCCGCCCAAGGTATCTCCCGTCGCGCCACGCAGCCTCTAGCGCCAGCCGGCTAAGGCTCAATTGTGGCCTCCATTCCCTCAACTGCCAATCTAGCCCCAGCCTCTTCTGATGCCCTCGCGTCGGGCCCAATTGTGCTGGTAGGCAATCCAAACAGCGGCAAGACCACTCTCTTCAACGCATTGACGGGCCTCCGGCAGAAGGTGGGCAACTACCCTGGCGTGACCGTAGAGAAGAAGGAGGGGCGCGTCGAGCTCGCGGATGGGCAGTTCGCGCGGGTAGTTGACCTTCCAGGGCTCTACTCCCTGACTCCTCACTCTCCGGACGAGGCGATAGCGCGAGAGGTCCTGCTGGGGCTGAGGCCTGGCGAAGCTCCTCCCCGCCTCGTAGTGAACGTCGTGGACGCCACGAATCTCGACCGTAACCTGTATCTGACGAGTCAACTCCTTGAGATAGGTCTTCCCGTGGTCATCGCGCTGACTATGGTCGACTCTGCCGAGAGCCACGGCGTGCAGGTTGACGCATCGCGATTGGCTCAGCAGGTGGGCGTGCCGGTGGTGCCCGTAACTGCGAGCAAGCGCGGCGGCCTTGACGAGCTTATCTCCACGCTTCAGCAGCCTCAAGATTGTCCTGGCACGGGCATGGGGTGGACGCTTCCGTCCCAACTAGATCCGGCCGTCCAGCAGCTCGCAGAGCAGATATGCGCCGCGACGTTGCTTAGCCCACAGGTAGCCAGTGCCGAGAGCGTGAATCTGCTTACGCATGACGTGAATGCGGTTACGCTGCGGGTAACAGACCCCGTGCTGAAGCTTGCCCATGAGCTTCGCGAGGGGCTCTTGGAGGCCGAGATCGACTGTGCAGCTCTCGTGGTTCAAGCTCGTTACGAATGGATTGAGCGTGTAACCGCAGGTGCACTGACTTCCTCTGCACGCAAAACTCGCCTGCCTATTGGCTTCAACGAGCGCATCGACCGCATTGTGATGCATCCCATTCTTGGGTACGTCCTGTTCTTTGGCGTCATGGCCGTGCTGTTTCAGGCGATCTTTACCTGGGTTCAGTGGCCCATGGACCAAATATCCGCGGGCATGTCTGCGTTGGGAGCCTGGATTGCCGGATGGATGCCGACGGGGGACCTTCGTGACCTGCTCATAGATGGAGTGATTGGCGGGGTGGGCAACACAGTCGTGTTTCTCCCGCAGATTCTGCTTCTTTTTCTAGGAATTAGCCTGCTTGAGGACACGGGATATCTGGTGCGCGCGGCGTTCCTGGTAGACCGCATAATGAGCCGAGTCGGGCTCCATGGGCGCTCGTTCATACCGATGCTCTCGTCCTTCGCCTGTGCCATTCCAGGGATTATGGCCACCCGGACGATAGGCGACAGGAAGGCGCGGCTCATCACCATTCTGGTTGCCCCGCTCATGTCGTGCTCCGCGCGGCTGCCGGTCTATGCGCTGATGATTGGCGCGTTCATCCCGAGTCGACCGCTATTCAGCCTCGGCACCGTGCCGGTGCTTACGCTTCCCGGCGCCGTCATGCTCTCTATGTATGTTCTCGGAATGGTTGCGGCGTTCTGCGCCGCCTGGGTGTTTCACCGAACTGTGCTTCCAGGAGTGGCGCCCTCGTTCCTCATCGAAATGCCGCCATACCGGATTCCAAGCCTCAAGACCGCCCTCCTCCAGATGGCTGAGCGCGCTTGGCTCTTCCTTCGACGCGCAGGCACCATTATTCTCGCCGTCTCGGTGGTACTCTGGTTTCTGGCGGCCTATCCCAAGAGGCCGGACCTACCGCCCGCT
>VFKD01000673.1 GCA_009885735.1 bacterium | reverse complement strand
CCGGTCACGAAGACGGCAGGCAGCGCAGCGGTCACCTTCTCGCCCTTCTTGTCGTACTCGCCGCGAACCAGCATGAAGGTTTCGCGCGGCTTCTCCATCTCCTGCATCACCATGGTGGTGATGATCGATTTATCCACTTCGTCGCGCATGCGCTTCTCGTTGGCGAGGTCGGCGGTTGCCTTCCTGTAGCTCTCGTCATAGCCCTCAAGGTAGAAGCGAGCGAGTGTTGCGGTCTGTTCAGTGGACCTCTTGGAGGCATCCACAGCGAGCAGGGCGCGAATCTCCTCGCCTCCGGCAAGACGCTCCACTTCCTGGGCCGAGAGAGCGCGAGAGTAGATGCGCACGTCGTCTATCCTGCCCTTGAAGTTCGCGTCCGCGCCGCGCCGGCCAATCCTCAGCGGCTGAGAGTTCTTGATGGTGCCGGAGAGATTATCGTTCGTCACGGCCACATCGGCAGGTTTGCCGTTGATGTAGACCCGAACTCCGGCCGCCTTGCTAGAGCCGTCGTAGGTCATGAAGACGTGGCTCCAGGTGTTCTGCTTCACTGCCTCCTTCGTGCTGAGGCGCAGGGCGTTCGCGGGCCAGTCGTTGAGGAGGTGGACGAAGACGTTGCCCTCGCTCAGGTAGAGGTCGTAGCCACGCAGGCTGGGACCCGGCTCCATCTTCGAGAGGACCACAAGCCCGCCGCCCGCCGTGGGATAGACCCACGCGCCGTACGAGAAGGCGGCATCGCGCTCGAGCCCTCCCGTCTCGGCTGCCTCAAGGAGGTTGGTCCCATCCAGGAGCAGTGCTCCGCCGGACTTGCCGTCGGCCCAGGCCACCGAGCCCACGGCCTTAGCCGCGCTCCCCCCAAGGGCATTCGCCGCCGAAGCGCCGGTTCTTTCGTCCAGGTTGAAGTGAGCTGAGAGACCGGCCGATACGCTGCCTTTGGCCAGCTCGGCGAGGGCGGTTGATTCCCACCTTGCCACGAGCGGTCCAGCAACAGGAAAGCGCGCCTTCTGGGCCGTTTCGATCTCTGCTATCCGCTTCGTGTGAGCCGCAAGTTGAACCTGCTGCTTCTCGATGGGCGCCTTCAGGTATGGGACCGCGTTGCCGGTGTTTCCGTCCAGGCCCTGCTCGGGCACGTTGTTGAAGAAGGCATAGAGACGGTAGAAGTCCTTCTGGGTGAACGGATCGTACTTGTGGTCGTGGCACTGGGTGCAGCGCAGCGTCAGCCCCATCCACGTTGTGGCGGTGGTGTCGATGCGGTCGAAGATATAGGCTGCGGCATACTCCTCTGGGATGGCGCCGCCCTCGAAGTTGATGGGGTGGTTGCGGTTGAAGCCGGTGGCCACGCGCTGCGCCAGGGTTGGGCTCGGCAGCAGGTCGCCCGCGAGCTGCTCGATGGTGAACTGGTTGAACGGCATGTTCGAGTTGTAGGCGTTGATCACCCAGTCTCGCCAGGGCCACATGTCTCGCTGGCTGTCGATGTGGTAGCCGTGCGTGTCGGCATATCTCGCCAGGTCGAGCCACTGTACGGCCATCTGCTCGCCGTACCGAGGGCTCGCGAGGAGGCGGTCCACCACGGCTTCATAGGCCTTCGGTCTTGGGTCCGCAAGGAATGCATCTACCTCGGCGGGAGTAGGCGGGAGTCCCGTGAGGTCGAGCGACACGCGTCGGATTAGGGTTCGGCGGTCCGCCTCCGGTGATGGAGTCAGCTTCTCGCGAACGAGCCTCGACCCAATGAAGTGATCGATGGGGTTGCGCGCCCAGCCTGCCAGGGCAGGTGGCAGCGCGGGAACCGCCGGTCGCTTTGGAGCCACGAACGACCAGTGCTGAGCATACTTGCCGCCTTGCGCCACCCATCTCCGAAGGACTTCGGCCTCGCCTGGAGCGAGCTGCTTCTTGGCGGCGGCGGGTGGCATCTGCAGCGGACCCTTTGCCAGCACGCGGCGAACGAGCTCGCTCTCCGCGGGCTTTCCAGGCACGATGGGCGCCTTGCCCGAGCCAGCCTTCGCGAAGGCGCCCTCTTGCGTGTCGAGCCGCAGCCCGGCCTGGCGCTTGTTGTGGTCCGGCCCGTGGCATGCGAAGCACTTGTCGCTGAGGATGTGCCGCACGTCGCGGTCGAAATCGACGCGCTGGGGCGCACTCTGAGAGAGGGCGGCTGCGGTTAGGCCCAGCGGCGCGGCGAGTCCCAGGACGATTGACGCTGTTCGCGATCTAGAAGACGTGTTCTTACCCGTTAGCATAGTGAGGCTATTATAACGCCGGGGAGGTGGGAGCGTCAATCACTCATGCGGGGCTGCGACCAACATGAGCGCATCAACGCAGTAGCAATGATCCTCGTTAAAGCTCCCCACGCTGCAAGACGGCTTGGCTTGGCACCATTGCCCTACATAAGTAGCTGCCCTACAGTCCCATCAACCTCGGAACAAGCCAGCATTGCGGTACGTCTTGCTTCTGTCCACCCAAACATGGGACGTGGCCGTTGCACATCCAAACTATATCGAGCTCCGGCCTGATTGGCAAAGAGGACGGGACCACGAGAAGGACGACTTGGCATGACAGATCGAGCCCACCACAATACCGCCAACCAATGTTTTTTTCCGCCTGTCCTGACGTTCCTTTTGCTGCTCGTCGTCGCGGTCCTGTTTGGGAGCTGGCTGGTCGGCACGCCGACAAAGGGCCATGCGTGAACCTCGGGACAGCGACTACTCACCCTGCCTCCTTGTCCGCAGAGGCGCATCACCAATTCACCAATCGAGGGGTTGGAATCTTGAGGGATCATGGGGACTGATCGGCACGAGATGTGTACCTGGAGTCTGGTCCGTCTAGGCCTCCTTCGGGAGGCGCCCAGGCAATTTATGCCGGCCCCCATGACTCAGTAATCACGCTATTACAGTAAGGAGAAGAACTCAGATGGTCGTTCAGAAAGCCAATGTCCGTAACCGCATCCTCATGACTCTTGCGCTCGGCGCAGCCTCGGCACTGCTGGTCGCGGGTTGCGTAGAGCGCGTGGTAGAGACTCCCGGCAACTCAACCGAGAGGACGATCGTGGTCCCAGGCGCATCCACGCCCGGACCGGCTGGCGCTCCTGGTTCTACCGGCAGAACAGGGGCGCCTGGCGCTCCGGGCCAGAGCGGCGCGCCAGGATCTCCAGGCGCTCCAGGATCTCCGGGTGCCCCAGGCACCCCAGGAGACTCTGGCCGATAGACAGTGCGCAACAATTAACCTCAGGAATGAAGATGGAACATAATCCATTCAGGAATCGTTTCTATCTCAATAGCCCGAGGGAGTTGAGAATGTCGGCTCCCAGCAAAAGGAAGTGAGCATAGAATGCCCTGGACAATCATCGCGATCCTGTTGGTGCTGTGGGCGTTGGGGATGTTTGGGAGTGTCGGCGGCGGATTGATTCACATACTTCTTGTGATCGCCATCGTCGTGTTTATCGTCAATCAGCTTAACGGACGGAGAACAATTATATAGGCATCTCGCGTAGGTGAACGGTTCCGTTCCAAGTTTCAGAATCAACCATTCTAAATACAGGTCAGAAGTTTTAGCCTGCATTTACGTTTAGAGATAGTGGCTTCATTGGGCCACTTTCGATTGAGAAAGGATAATCATGTACAACGATTCAGAGATTCAGCAGCGTACCGCAGCAAACTCGATGTTGACGTTCCTTCTTGGTGCAGCCGTCGGCGCATCTGTAATGCTGCTCTGCTCGCCGGCATCCGGCAAAGAAGTCCGATCGACGATTGCAGAGAAAGCAACCGAGATCAAGGATAGAGCCGGTGAGTGGACCGGTCATGCGGTTGATAAGGCAGCAGAGTGGAAGGACAAGGCGATGGAAACCGCGCACGATACGCTTGAACGTGCAGCGGACAGCTTTAATCGGACCGACGGGAAGCATCCCGCCGACCGGTCGAAGGAGTTCGCAAAGGCCTAACCGACAATATAAGTACAGTGAAGGGCACCAATTCGCCCTTCGTAAACATATTACAGGACGCCCAAAAGAGGCTTCATAGTAGAAATGTGATCTTCCAAATCACCTTACTACTGTGGAGCCTCTTATCTCGTAGGTCCGAAGAATGTGGTTTCGCAGCAAGAAGAGGAGGGCAGACAATACCGTCACTTATGCGAAAGGACTTGCCCAGATATCGGGTTTGGGAGAGCCAGGTGAGCGCAAGATGTAGACTGGCGAGTTTCGGGTACGCACAGTAACCCGCCGCCCTCATCGGAGGAGGAGGGCGGCGGGGCGGGGCTGCAAGGCGGGCGAAGCATCCACGGGGAACCTCTCCGGTCTTGCGCCAGGTTTACAGGTGAATGCTGTCGCCCCTACACCACTGTTCGCTATGGCTTCACCGTGAGCGTCCCCGTTCGGACTCAAGTGATCAAGGGCGGAGAATCGGACAGTGTCAACCACAGTCAACGCAGCGGAGCCGGGAGTAAGGGCCGGAAGCAGGTGGCGAGCCCGATTACCGCAGGCTCGAGTAGAGCTTCTTCAGCGCGCCGAGCATCTTTGGTGTGTAGGTCTCAATACGCGAGTAGTTCCTGCGAACGATGTCGAAGTGGGTCTGCCCCGGCTCGAGCGGGGGCATTGCCTCGGGCGTGAGGCGGAGGATATCCTTGATGGCGGGGTGCTCGATCTTTGCGAGAGCTGCGTGGAGCCTCGGATCGTACCAGTAGTTCTGGTAGCCATGCACCTTCTGCCAAGCAGACGCGCTTCGTATCAGTTTGCCGAGCGCACTCTTGAGGTTCGGTCCGGAGGGCGCCGCGACGAGGAACTCCTCGATGGCGGCCCGCTGCCTCAGCATCATCACGAGGTCCGACCTGAACCGAGGCGCGCTGCCGAGCAGCAGGCCCTTGAGCGGTCCCGGCTTCAGTGCTGCAGTTGGAATCGCCGCCAGCTGATCTGCCGCGAGCCGCAATGCCGCCGGGTCCACAGTCCCAAGGGCTCTCCATCCGGCGTGAATTCGTTCGCCCTGTCCGGGAACAAGGTCGTTTGCGAACTGAACCCAATCGCCTTCGGTAATAGGCTTGCCCTGCGAACCGCGTGCGAACGCGAACGTGTTCGGGAGCTGCACGCAATGGGTCTGCGCGTTGCCCATCACACCGCGCGGTCCCGGGAGGCCGCCGCCTTCGAACGCAGTCAGACCGGTGAAATTGGTGAGCGGGAAGGACGGCTCTCCCTCGATGCGCCCATAGTTGAAGCCGATGACCTTCTGCTCAACTCCAATCTGCCTGGCATAGCCGAGCCCGTTCGCAAGGCCCCAGGGCTCCGGGTTCAGCTTGATGAGCCGGCGGAGGCAGTCGATCTGCTCGGCATCCGTTCCCATTGCGAACTTGCCGGTTTGGTAGAACCTGCTGTATGCCTCCCAGCCGGCGTGCATCCAGTAGATGAGCTCGATGCCAGGACGCAGCCGGTCGAGCATCTTGCGATGCATTCCGAGCAGGTCTACGAACTCTTGATTCGTGGAGCCGGCCCACCCACCCGGATCGCTGTCGATGATCGCCACGCCATCGACATTCTTGAGCGACCGGAAAAGTCTCTCTCGCCATGCCAGGAGCTTCGCCATCGCCTCGGCGTCTGCAGGGTTCACGCGCGTGTCGCAGTAGAAAAAGTGGCGCTTCTCGAACGTTGCTTTGGATGCCTCGGCGCTGTTGACGCCGACGTTCGGGCATAGCGCGATGTAGACCCGCATCTTGAACTCGGCGTGCAGAGTGTCGATGACTTTGCCGAGCTTCGCGAGGTAGGCCTTGTCGCTCGGCGTGAGCGGATCGGGCATGGTCTCCAGCATAGGCCAGATAAGAATGGTGTTGAAGCCGATCCTCTGCAATCCGTCCGCATAGCCGCGCCAGTCCTCCACGGTCCAGGTGCGCGCGGCATACGGGTGGTTGTATGGCCAGTGCTGGTGGACGTACATGCCCACGATCTTGCCCTGTGCCGCCTGGGTACCTTGGGCGGATCCGCCAACTGCCGCCGGTATGATCAGGGAGGCTAACAAGAGAGCTCGTATCATGGGTTTAATGCCTTTTCGTGGGGTCGGATGGCCGCGCTGCGGTCGAGCTGGAAATCGGCAACCCCAGTGTGATCGCGCCCTCGGTCCCTAAAGCGATAAGCGCTGAAGGAGATCTTCACGCGATATCGCGAAGTGCGCCTACACCTCCGACAGTATCGAAGCCAGTGTGCGTACCCGAAGAGATTCATATGTCGGAACGGAGACGTGGTGCTCGCCATTCTCCTGAGTGATGAGGCATGCATGTGCGCCTGACTGTCGGGTAGATTCATATCCAAGTGATCGCAGGGAGCCTATCAGGCGAGCGCCAGACACGTCGCGAGGAAGTCTCATGCCGTCAGAATCTCGTCTCGGACGATGTGCAGACGCACAATGCCAGGTTGCCTAGACGGCTCGAAATGACACGACACCGCGTCGGCTATGTTCGCGCGGAGTTCAGCCATTGTGTCGGCTTCCGTGAAAATCGATTCACCCAAGGCACGTGCGGTGTAGCCGCCTTAGTCCGCCTCTTCGACGAGGAAGACTAGTTCACTCATGTCGGTCGGCCATCCTCTGCAGGCTCATATCCCCAGTTACGGGGCGGTCCGAACTTCACCAACAGTGTGAAGAGTCCTCTTGCGGGCATCCTACACCCCCATGCGCTCGCGGATCTCGGCCGGCTCGGGCTCCAGCTTGCGGCGGAAGATGACCCGAGCGACGAACCGGCCCGCATCGTCGAAGTAGGTGTAGACGCAGGGGATGACCACAAGCGTGAGCAGGGTGCTGAGGATGAGCCCGCCTATCACCGGTGTAGCGAGCGGTGCGCGGAACTCTGCTCCGCGGCCCAGGGCCAGCGCGGTCGGCAGCATACCGCAGACCATGGCGATGGTGGTCATCAGGATCGGACGCAAACGGGTCGGACCGGCCTCCAGAATGGCGTCAGTTCGCGAGAGGCCCCGCCCGCGCAGCGTGTTTGTGTAGTCCACCAGCAGGATCGCGTTCTTGGTTACCAGTCCTACCAGCATGATGATGCCGATCATCGCGATGATATTGAGCGAGTGGCCGGCAATCATGAGGCCGAGCAGCGCGCCGACGATGGCCTGCGGCAGTGAGAGCATGATGACGAGCGGATAGAGCATATTGTCGAACAGCGCGGCCATCAGCATATAGACGAGGACGATGGCCAGCATGAACGCAGCGCCCATATAGACGCCCTCTTCCTGCTGCGTCTTGTTCTCTCCGCCCCAGGCGTAGGAGTTGGCGCCGAAGGGAATCTGCTTGAGCTTCTTCTCGATATTGAGCTGCAGGTTGCCGGGAGCGAACCCGGGCGCGACATCCGAACTGACGCTCACCAGCTTCTGGCGGTTCATGCGGTCGATCTTTGTGGGGCCTGTCGCCAGATAGACCCGCGCGACGTCGCCAAGGCGTACCGGCCTGCCCATTCCGTCCGGCCCTAGGACGCTTCCCACGACAATGTTCTGAATCTCGCCGGTGTTCTTGCGGTCGATGTCGCTGAAGTGAACCCGAATCTTGTACTCGTTGCCGCCCTCGCGATAGACCACGGAGTCGTCGCCTTCCAGCGAGGTTCGCAGCGAGCCCGCAATCTGCGCGACAGAGAGGCCGAACGACGCCGCCTTGTCCCGGTCCACTTCGATGCGCTGCTCCGGCTTGCCAATTCTCGTGGAGATGTCTGGGTTTAGGATTCCAGGCTCGTCGCGAAAGACTTTAAGGACCTTTTCACCGATAGTTGTCAACTGCGAGATGTCTTGGCCCTGCAGGTCCACCTGCATGGCGCCGCCGCCCGCGCCGAAGCCGGTTACCGAGGCGACCTTGATGACCGCGCCAGGTATCTGGCCAATATCTTTACGAATGTCGTCTGCAACCGCGCTGTCGAGCTTGCGGCGCAGCTTCGATTTATCGCTGCTCGGATTGATGCTGTCGAGCAGGCTCAGCTTGGTGCGCAGGTGCAGGCTCATTGTGAAGTATTGAGTTCCAACGCTCGCCTGACCGCGCGATCCTGAGGCCGTAGCCCCAACATTCACGAAGGATCCGGCCACATCGGCGTGCTTCGCCACAACTGCCTCGACGCGCTTGGCCACCTCTTCTGACTTCGCGAGTGAAGTGCCTGCGGGCAGCTCCCCGACTACGCTCACTTGGCCCTGGTCCTGGTCCGGCGCGAACCGGAAGAGCAGGAGCGGCCTGCCCGCGGCATGCCCCAGGAAGATGGCAAGGAAGACCGCGGCCACTCCGCCAGCCGTGACGAACAGGCCGAAGAGCTTGTAGCGCCAGTTCAGCAGCAGCCCGGTGACAAGGAAGAAGATGCAGAGGTTCAGCGCCATGCCCCATCCGGGTGAGAATGAAGCAATGATAGTGACAAAAGCTAGGATGAGAATCCCCATCCCTGCGTAGACCACCGTTCCGCGGAACCGCAGCGCCCAGGCAAGAATGTTTCGATAGATACGATCGAGCATCGAATAGAACCGATTGATGAGACCAAAGATGCCCTTGTGCGCTTCCACCGCCTCGCCGGCTCGATACCAACGCGAGGCCAGCATGGGAGTGAGCGTGAACGACATGAAGAGCGAGAAGAGCGTGGCGATGGCCACAGTGAGGCCGAAGGACTTGAAGAACTGGCCCACGATGCCGCCCATGAATGCGACCGGCACAAACACCACCACGTCCACCAGGGTGATTGTTATGGCGGCAAGGCCAATCTCGGAGCGGCCATTGATGGCTGCCTCCACGGGTTGTTCGCCTTTGGCCAGGTGTCTATAGATATTCTCGAGCACCACGATGGAGTCGTCCACCAAGATTCCCACCGAGAGGGAGAGCGCCATCATCGTCATTCCGTTGAGCGTGAACCCGAGGGCGTACATGGGCAGGAATGTGGCGATGATCGAGGTGGGAATGGCGATGGCGACAATGAAGGTGCCGCGGATATTGTGCAGGAAGAGATAGACCACAAGGACGGCCAGGAAAGCGCCGAGGAAGAGAGAGGCTTTCACGTCGTCCACAGAGTTTTCGACGTTCGTGGAGAGGTCCTGATTCAGGATGAATTTGACGTCCTTTGGCAGCTCTTTTTCGAGGAGAGCGACCTCGGCGTGGATTCCCTTGGCCACCTCCACTGTGTTGCCCTCGCCGGTCTTCTGAACCACGAAAGCTACCGAGTCCTTGCCATCAATCCGGCTCAAGTTGCGGCGTTCCGCGATGGAGTCTCGAACCTCGGCGATGTCCGCGAGCCGCACCGTCTGGCCGTTGGGCATTCGGAGGCGCGTGTCGGCTATCGCTCCGACGTTCGCGTACTCCCCCACGACTCGAATGCTGTACTCCCGGCTTCCCTCTACGATGTGTCCCACCGGGAAGTTGAGGTTGTTGCCCTTAATGAGCGTCACAAGCTGCTGGATGCCGAGGCCGTAGGCGTCGAGCCTGTTCTTGTCCACTCCGACGCTTATCTCGCGCACGTCACCGCCGGCGACGCTCACCGCGGCCACGCCGCTCACCTTGCTGAGGCGCGGCTTGATGATGTTGTCCGCCATGTCTCGCAGGTCTCGGCTCGGTCGGTTTCCGGTGAGTCCGTAGTAGATGATGGGCTGCGAGTTCGCATCGAACTTCATGACGATTGGCTCGAGGACATCGGTGGGAAGCACATCTCGAATTGCCGAGATCTTCTCGCGAATGTCTGCGGACGCAACGTCGCTCGCGACTCCCAGATTGAACTCGATATTGACGGCGGACTGGCCGTCCTGCGAGCTGGAGGTGATGTTCTTGACGCCGTTGACGCTGGCCACTGCGTCCTCGATCTTCTTGGTCACCTGAGTTTCAATTTCGCCCGGTCCCGCGCCCGGATAGACCGTAAGCACGGAGACGAAGGGGAAGTCGACCTTGGGGTTCAGCTCGAGGCGCATTTTGCCTACCGAGTTCAGACCCATGACGATGAGGACCGCGACGACCATCAGAATGAAGACAGGTCGGCGGATTGAGATGCTGGTTAAGCCCATCTTGGTTCTCCTTTACGGCGAGTGGGGCAAGGACGGAAGGCTCTGGAAGGCGATAGTTGAATGGGACTTATGGGACGTATGGGACTTATAGGACTTATGTGGTGCGGCAGGATATGACGAACGGCACCTTCACGGCGACCCTCACCCCAACCCTCTCCCTCGACGTTCGTTTCTCGCTAGGGCGAGGTCCTTCGACTCTGCCACGGAACGGCTGTGGCGGGCTCAGGATGAGCGGGTGCCGCGGTGTGCTCCCCTCTCCTCGTCGCGACTCTCCGGGCGAAGCATCCGCACACACCCTGTGCGCTCGCACGATAGCTTGCCGCGCGGATGCTGTCGCCCCTACGGCACACTGCGGTTCGGCAGTCCGTCATTCTCCCAGGGCGCTGCCCTGGGCTGATATTGTTGTGCGCCTCCGGCGCGAATGGCCGCCCCGAAGGGAGAACAACAACCGACCGCTATGGCAAGAGTGGACAGGGTGGACGGAGTGGACCAAGATCCTTAACTGCCCCTACTGCCTACTGCCAATCCGGGCGAAGCATCCGCGTGAAGCCGATGCACGCATGTCGTAGGGTGATCCGGCGGATGCTGTCGCCCCTACTGCCTATTGCCCCTACTCCCTACTCCCTACTGCCTACTGGACATTCACCTTGTCGCCGTTCTGCAGTGTGCTCTGGCCTGCTGTAATCACCTTCTCGCCCACTTGCACGCCGGAGATCACCTCGACAAAGCTTGGGTCGATATAGCCCAGCTTCACCACACGCTCCTCGGCCTTACCGTCCTTCAGAGTGACGAAGACGCGGTTTCTGTCCGAGACTGGGTCGAAGATGACAGCGTCTTTTGGCACGAGCGATGCTCTGCGGTGCGTGTCGATGAGGATCGAGGCTCGGGCGAACATCTCTGGGCGGTGGCGGGCATCCGCGGCAAAGTCGATGCGGACGCTGAAGCTCCTCGCGGCAGCCGAGGCCACAGGAAGAATTCGGCTCACGCGGCCCTGGATGGTCACTCCCGGAATGGCGTCCACGCTCACTGTGGCGGTGAGGCCCGGCCTAACCGAGCTGTATTGGCTTTCCGGCAGGACCGCCTGTAGATAGACGGTCTTCGGCGAGACGATGCGCATGATGGCTGCTCCGGAGCCAAGCTGCTGGCCCGGCTCGGCGAGGCGGGCGGCCACATAGCCGGAGATTGGACTCTTGACCGATGCCTTTTGAACAGCGTCTATGGTTATCTCCAGGGCCGCAGCGGCCTGCCGAACTGCTGCCTGAGCAGAGAGCATGCCTGCTCGGGCTACGTCCACACCGGCCCGAGCACTCTCAATGTCGCCCTTGCGCATGCTGAGCTGCTCGCGATCTGCCTGAGCACGTTCAAGTGCACGCCTGCTCTGTGTCACCGCCTGTTCGGCAGCGCGAATGTCTTCGGGTCTGGCGCCCTCGCGAATGAGCGAGAGGCCCTCAACAGCGCTTTGATAGTTCGCCTGCGCGCTGTCTGCAGCGGCCTGCGCTTGGTCGAGCTGAAGGCCAGAGATCGCCTGTTCCTTGTAGAGAGCTTGATAGCGCTTAAGGTCTGCCTTCGCCTTGTCGAGGTTTGCCTTGGCGGCCTTCACCTGCTCCTCGGCCTGGCGCTTCTCTTGGTCCCTGGCTCCCGCCTTCACTACGGCGAGCTTTTCCTCGCTCTGGCTGAGCGCCGCCTGCGCCGAGGCGATGGCCGACTGAGTGGTCTTGTCGGTCCAGCCGGCGGTAGTCTGCGAGTTCGTGACGGCGGTAGACGCCTGACGCAATTGCGCACGAGCCTGCGCTTCCCTGGTGCGGGCAGCCTCTATGTTGGCCTGCGCCGACATCACCTGTTGGCGAAGGTCCGCTGTGTCCATCGTCGCGACGATCTGTCCGGCGGAGACCTGGTCTCCCTCGTGAACGGCCACCGAGATGACGCGGCCCGCTTGGTTCGAGCCTACCGTTACGTCGTTTAGAGCGACCAGGCTGCCTGTCACCTCCACGGACTTTGTGATGTCCTTGGCGACGACCTCCGCCACGTTCACCATTATGGCCGCGGCTGGCGTGGCCGACGCGGGTGCAGCCGCAGCGCCTATTGCCGGCTCCTTGGGCGGCTCAGCGGACTTGCCCGAGCAGCCGGCTGCGAGCACAAGGGTGACCGTGGCAATGCCGACGGCGGCGCGCCTGCGTGTACCTAGGAGGCTGAACAATTTCATCGTTTATCGTCCTTTTTCAGGCTTGTACCTGGAGACTGCCCCGGCGCGAAGGCGTATTTGCCACTCGCACGCTCCAGCTTTGCTCGGGAGCTTTGCGCGTCATACTTCGCGCTGATATGGTTGTTCTGCGCTTGCGAGAGCGCTGTCTGTGCGTCGCTTATCTCGAGCAATGGCGACGCGCCTGGAGTTTGGGTCACTCCTGCGTCGAAGCGGACCTTGGCGAGGCGATACTGCTCCTCGGCCTGCTTGAGCGCCGCAGCCGTTACTTCGAGCCTTTCGGACGCTTCCGTAAGGCCGAGGTATGCCTGCCGAACCTCGAGAGCGATGCCGTCCAGCACCTGCTGCTTGGTGAGCTTAGCCGTTGCCACGTCGGCTCGTGCCTGCTGGGTCCGGGCTCGGTGCAGGCCGCCCTCGAAGATGGGAAGGGTGAGGCGGGCAACGGCCGCCCAGGTGGTCTGCTTTGGGTCGAACCCGCCGCCATCAGGCGTATATTGGAAGTTCCAGTTGACCCCCAGCGACGGCAGCACGCTTCGCTGAGCCAGGACCACTCCCTTTTCGGACGCTTTGATCTGCGCATCGGACTGAAGTACCTCGGGACGCTGCTTGTATGCCTCGCCAAGCGACTTGTTGAAGTCCTCGGTTGGCTTGACAGGCTCGGGAGTCTCGACCGTGGTGATGGGTGTGTTCTGGTCGATATTGAGCGCATTATTGAGAAGCGCTACGGCCAGCTCCACGCGGTTTTTGGCTGAGATGAGGTTCTGCGTTGCGTTTGCCACCTCAGTCTCGGCACGGAGCACGTCGAACTTGGTGCCTGCCTCCTGTCGCAGAAAGGCTTCCGCAGTCCGCAGCCTTTCTCGGGCATTTGCCAGCGCCTGATCGACCACGCCGACGTACGCCTTCGCGCGCAGCGCGTCGTAGTAGGCTGCCTTGACGTCTAGGACAACCTGATTTCGCACTCGATTGAAGTCGAGCCGCTGGGCAATCTCCAGAAACTGGTTGAGGCTGACCGCCGCGCCGATCTGGCCCAGGATGTCCACGGGAATGAGTGCGTTGATGGCTATCGCCTTCTGCAGGTCCTTGACAATGGTGACGGTCTGCGGATTACCGCTAGCGTCCGGAAAGGTAATCGTGGAGCCTTCGTCCAGGCGCGTCACGGTGGCATCCGCGCTGAGCGTGGGGAGGAAGGCCGATTTACTCTCGTTCACTCTGCCGCGCGCCTTGAGGACGGCCTCCTCGGCGATACGAAGCTGCTTGCTGTTTGCGAGGGCAACGCCGACCGCCTCGTCGATGGAGAGCGTTCTCGCAGCAGGCTTCGAGCCAGGAGGAGTGGTGGGTCCGGCATCCGTTTGCTGCGCGTGAGCGGTCGCGCAGACCACTGTCAGCATCACCGCTAAGGTTTCCCGCAGAAACGTCATACTCGCTCTCCTTGCCTGGGCCAAGAGTGCAGCCCGGTTGGACATTGTGAATTATTGCACAAAACGGAACTGCCGCGATTCACTACGCAAAAACTCGCGTGATGGCGTGTGAAGTTTGTCACAGGCGGGTTGTCGCCGCAAGTCCGCGTACGATTAGAGGCACCGTTGTCCGGCAAAACTGCTCTGCATGAGCCGTCCACTCCGCGGGTTCGGCATGTCCTCGCAGCACAAAGAGGTTGTAAGCGCCGCCGAAGAGCAGATCGGCCGCCGCTTCGGGGTTTGCACCAGGAGCTATCTCGCCAAGCTCCTCGCGCCTCTGCATGAATGCGGCGATGAGCCTGCCGTTCTCCTCGACGCCCTGCAGCCAGAACTCGGCCATCTCCGGATTGCGCTGCATCTCTGCGGCGAACATCCTGACGCACTCTGCCTGACTATAGAGGGTGCTGAGGAAGTCCGACGTAAGCGCATGGAGGACCTCGCCAAGGGGGGCGTCTGCCTTTTCGGCCAGGATTCGCTCAAGGTTCGCCCGCCACGAGCGCTCTTTCCAGCAGGCGTCCAAGAGCTGCTCCTTGCTCTCGAAGTAGTGGTAGAGCAGGCCCTCGGTGACTCCGACCTCTCCGGCGATGTCCCGAATGGAGGCGCCCGCGAACCCCTTTGTGGCGAACATGCGCATGGCGGCATCGAGAATCTGCTCTCGCCGCTGTTCCGCTTTTTCTCGGCGCGTGGGTAGGGAGGCGGGCATCTGAGGTCCTTGCTGATTAAACGCTCACTCAATATTACCTGGAAACTATTCGTTGATTGCATCGTACGGTACAATAGGCCAGGATACAGCAGACAGCGGGTCCGTGAGTTACGAGGCGAAACGACAGCGTGGATGAATTCAAGCAGCCAGAAGAGGGCAAGAACCAGCCCGCCTCACTTCGCAGCTATGGCACGGAGATGATCCGCGGCCAGTTGGTCACCATGCTCTCCCACCTTGAGGGCGTGCGCGACGGCAAGGATATCGAGGCGCTGCACGACATGCGCGTGGCTTCGCGCCGGCTTCGCGCAGCGCTAGGGGTGTTTGCCGCTGCGTTTGAGGATCCCGACTTTGCACGCTTCGAAGCCGAGGTAAAGGCCATCACCGATGCCCTGGGAGAGGCACGCGACCTTGACGTGATGATCGAGACACTCGAGGGGCTTGAACGGGAGATACCCGAGAGCCAGCGGAGCGGAATGGACCGGTTCATTCAAGAGACCCGCGCGCGCAGGCGAGCGCTTCAGAGCGGAGTTGTTCGAGCGCTCGACCGAGTGCGAAAGCAGGCTCTGGACCAGTGGTTTGAGCGAATTGTAGAGCGGGACCGGTTGGCCTCGTTGCCAATAGTGGTTGAGGCCGAGCCGGCGCCGGAAGAGGCGCCCATCGCAGTAGTTGAGGTACCGGCGTAGTGGCGCGCGCGCTGCCGGTGCTGGGGCTCGACCCCGAACGCTCGATGGAGGCCAATGCCGCGCTCATTATCCCTGTGCGGATCTCTGAGCTGCTGGCATGGGAGCGATACATCAAGGACCCTCGCAGAGTTCCCGAGCTTCACGAAATGCGGATCGCCGCAAAGCGGCTCAGATACACCTTGGAGATATTCGCGCCCTTCTTCGCGCCGGGCCTCAAGCAGGCCATCGACCAGATCAAGGGAGTGCAGGAGTTTCTGGGCAAGATTCACGACGCCGACGTATTGGTGCCGGAGCTCGCGCGTCACATGCTGGCTGCGCTGCCTCGCGGCAAGGCATCGGAGACTATCAAGGGCGTCTACAGCGGCGACTATGCTTCGGCCCAGGGCCTCCTCACGCTCATTTTGCACCGGCAGGAGGAGCGCGAGGAGCTTTATCGAAAGTTCTTGGCGGGATGGGGCAGGCTGCGGGCCGAGCAGTTCTTCGAGCAGCTCAATTCTCTGGTGAAGAGCAAGGGCACCCCCTAGCCCCATATGCGCTAACTTAGGTCGGAACATGTAGACATGCGACTGCTCGACGGCCCGCCGAATCAACAGGTCCCCTGCGGCTGCAGAGCTTGATGGCCCAGGACATGTGCTGTGCTGCCAGCCAGATTGTCGCTTACAGTTAGCGCATACGCCCCCTAGCCCCCTAAAGGGGGAATCAGCCATGTGGACCTAGTGGACAGGGTGGACAGGGTGGACGGAGTGGACTGGGTTCAGGATGAGTGCATTTATGCTTCGTTATCCTGATTTATGCATTCGTCAGAATTGCAGTATAGACAGACAGGAGTACACCATGTCCACTGAATCATCGACACCGCCATTGAAACTCGAAGACATTCCGGGCCTTGGGATTATCCGCGTCCGCTCGCTACGCAAAGCCGGCTATGCCGACCTCAAGTCGCTGCAAGGCGCCACCGTTAAGTCTCTCATGGCGGTTCCCGGCATCAACGAAGTGAAGGCGGGGCAGATTCTGGAGTTTCTGTCAGTACACAAGGCTTCGCGCAAAGCGGCTTCCCGCAAGGCAGCTCCCGTGCTGACAGAGGAGGCGGCCGTCGCTGCTGACGGGCCACCTCCGGCAGAACCCGAGATTGACGCGCCGCGTCCGGGTGAGCCCGAGACGCCCACCTTTGTGAGCAAGTCAGAACGTAAAGCAGCCGCCCGCAAGGCGGCGCCCGAGCCGACAGTGGAGGAGGAAGTCGCTGCTGACGGGCCACCTCCGACAGAACCCGAGATTGACGCGCTGCCTCCAGGTGAACCCGAGACGCCCACCTTTGTGAGCAAGGCGGAACGCAAAGCGGCTGCACGAAAGGCAGCTTCCGAGCTGCAAGTTGACGAGCCCATCGCAATACAGGTTCTGCCACCCATTGAACCGGAGACGCCTCTGGCAGGCGCAATTCGGCAGGTTGGGGAGCGTATCGAGGCGCTGCTTGTTCGCGACGAGCCTCCTATAGGCACTCCAGACCTTGCCAAGCAGCTTGCGAAATGGCGGCCTATTGCCGAGACGTTTCACGACGTGGGAACTGCGCCGGTGAAGGCGGCGCTGAAGCTGACGGCGCGGCTGCTGGACCTCGCGGCAGCGCTCGACAAGGAGCTCAAGCGAGGGTCACTGGGCGCGAAGGCCGAGAGAAAGCTGGCCGAGGAGCTTCAAGAGTGCCGGAAACTTCTCAAGAAGCAGACGGGGTAGTTTGGGTGTCGCGCTCAGGCCGAACGGGGTTGGGAGGAGTGGACTAGGTGGACTAGGTGGACTGGGTGGACCGTTCGACTTCGGTTCGACGCGGTCCTTCGACTGCTCGTCCTTCGACTCTGCCACGATGCGGCTGTGGCAGGCTCAACATGAGCGGGGGAGGGCTGTCGAGCACTCAGGACGAACGGTGTTGACAGGCTCAGGATGAGCGGCATTGCCGCGCTCAGGGCGAACGACTTGGTGCAGTTTGGACAGTGGTGGCGCTAGACCTCATCGTTGGCAAATGCTGAGAAGTCTCGCTCGCGTACCCTGCCTGCGCGAGAATCTTCAATCCCGCGAAGCACCGACGCGAGCGCGGCGGGGTTCTTCTCCAGCCAATCTTCAGACTCCGGCAGCGTCTTTACCGGACTCAGGAGAGCCTGTCCGGCCGAGTTCCACGAGACAACATAAGTTCTGCCTCCTGCAGGATTGCCTAGATCGACGCGGCCTTGTTCGTCTGCGGTGACGAGTACCGCGGTATCCTCAAACTCTGATATTTGGATGGTCAACGAAGCGCCTCCTGACTTACCTGCAGCTATTGTGCTGTACACTGTGAATGTACGCATGATAGCCTACTCTCGTCGCAGGCGTCAGGCGATCGATGCCGCTAACGACCTTAGGCAGGGAGGAAATACTGATGATAAACACAGTATGGGCAGTTGTACACGAAGGGCGCATCGAACCTCTTGATGAGATAATCGCGCCTGAAGGCACGCGAGTTCTGGTTACCCTCCTTCTAGACGACGAAGCTGACTTCTGGTTAGGCGCGGTTTCTCCTTCCATTGACAGAGTGTGGGACAACTCGGAGGACGATCGGTATGCCGAACTACTCAAAGCCTGAGATCGTTCTGGTTCGCTACCCGTTCTCGGACTTGACTGGAGTGAAGGTCAGGCCTGCGATCGTCGTGGGTACAAGCCATGTTTCGCAGGACTTGCTCATCGTGCCGCTTACAAGCAGGACGCGCGGGCTGCAAGCTGCCGAGTTTGTGTTGGTTGAGTGGAAGAAGGCGGGGCTAAACATCGTAACCGCAGTAAAGCGCGGCATCTATACTGTCGATGAGGTATTGGTGAGAAAGCGGATCGGCAAGCTGGACGATGCGGATGCAAAGCGACTTGAGCTGTCGCTCAAAGAATGGCTCGGTTTGTTTACCTAACTATAGGTCGTAAGGTCGAGTTCTTGCAGACGCAGGACCCGCGCCCCATGAAGCCGAACATTGACGCACGATGCCTCGAACCCGATCCAGCTCCGCCACGCGGCGGCACAACCGCAACGGTCTGCTTTTCTGCCTTCCCTCCATCGTGGGGCTGACGGGGCTCACGCTCTATCCCCTTCTCGCGTCACTCTACTACAGCTTCACGTCGTATTCGGCTCTTAAGCCGCCGAAGTGGGTGGGCGCGGGCAACTATCTGCTTATCTGGCGCGACCTTACGCACAACGGCTTGCTCTTCGAGGCGATCTATAACACGCTCTACTACGCAATCTTCGCCGTGCCACTCGGCATCATCGCCGCCTTCATGATGGCGCTGCTTCTGAATCAGAAGGTAAAGGGCCTTGCGTTCTTCCGTACCCTCTTCTATGTGCCATCCGTGGTGCCGGTGGTGGCCAGCTCGGTCCTGTGGCTCTGGCTGCTGAACGCCCAGCACGGGCTCATCAACCAGGTGGCGGAATGGCTGCATATCAACACGCTTCTGAGCCTAGCGGGCATCAAGGTGCCTATTGGCTGGCTGGCGGACCCAAGCTGGTCGAAGCCCGCCCTCATCCTGATGAGCGTGTGGGGAGTGGGCAACTCGATGGTCATCTTTCTGGCCGGCCTGCAGGGAGTGCCGGTGGAGCTCTATGAGGCGGCGGAGCTCGATGGCGCATCGCCGGGGCAGAAAACTCGGCACATCACCATGCCGATGCTGAGCCCCTATTTCCTCTTTATGTTCGTGATGGGGCTCATCGGCGCGTTCCAGTACTTCACGCAGGCCTGGGTGATGACCAACGGCACAGGCGGTCCGGCGAACTCCACGATGATGTACCCCATGTACCTCTTCCAGAACGCCTTCCAGTTCTTCAAGATGGGCTACGCCTGCGCCATGGCGTGGCTGATGTTCGTGGCTGTCGTGCTGGCTACCACTGTTGTCTTCAAGACCTCCGCGCGGTATGTCTACTACAGCGGCGAGGCGAAGTAGGTTGAAGATCGTTCGAATCGAGACGTTTCCTGTAAACGTGCCGATTCGACCCGAACGAGCCATCAAGAGCGCCGCCGGGTATCACGCCCACTCTCCATTTCTGCTCTTGCGGGTCCACACGGATGAGGGGCTCATCGGCCTCGGCGAGGTGAGCTGCACGCCGGTCTGGAGCGGGGAAGACAACGTCACCGCCGCCCACTTCATCCGCACCTGCCTGGAGCCTGTGCTCGTGGGCCGAGACCCCACTCAGATCGAAGCGCTCGCCGAACTGATGCGGTCTCGTCTTGCCCTGAACCCGTTCACCCGAGCCGGAGTGGAGATGGCGCTGTGGGACATTCTGGGGAAAGTCGCAGGGCTGCCGCTCTACCGTCTTTGGGGAGGCTCGGTGCGCGAGAGCGTACCAACAAAGTTCTCCATCTCCGGCGCGCCGCCCGCCGAGGCGGCCAAGAATGCGGCCTGGGCCGTGGAGCAGGGCTTCACCGCGATGAAGGTCAAGGTCGGGCTTAACCCAGACGAGGACGTCGCCCGAGTTCGCGCGGTTCGAGAGGCGATTGGTCCCAAAGTGCGTTTGGGAGTGGATGCCAACGGCGGGTGGTCTCCCCGAACGGCGGTCCAGACCATTCTCCGTATGGAGGAGTTCGGAATCTTCTTTGCCGAGCAGCCTGTTGCCCCGCTCGATGTGCGCTGGATGGCGGACGTTCGGTCGAAGGTTCACGTACCCATCATGGCGGACGAGAGCGTGGCGACTCCGCAGGATGCCGTGATGCTGGCGCGCGAGGGCGCGGCGGACGTCTTCTCGGTCTATGTGCAGAAGGGCGGCGGTCTGCTCGCGGCGCGGAAGATTACAGCGGTGGCCGAGGCGGCGGGGCTCACCTGCACTGTGGGAAGCAATCTCGAGCTCGGCGTGGCGAGCGCCGCGATGATACACCTGGCGATGGCGAGCCGTGGAATTGGAGCGGAGGAGTTCCCTTGCGACATCATAGGGCCGTTCTACTATGAGGCGGACGTCCTGGCGGAGCCGCTGCCGATTAAGGCCAGCGTGGCATGGATTCACGAGAAGCCGGGCTTGGGGGTTGAGCTCGATATGGTGCAGGTAAGGCGGTTTGCGCGAGAATCATTCTGATACACCCGGATGCTTCGACTGCGCTTCCAAACGGCGGAAGCTCCGCTCAGCATGACAATATAGCAATGCTACCGATAGGAACGCAGCTACTAGCAGGCTATGGCCGACCCCCAATCATATGAGCATGACAATATAGCAACGCTACTCTTTGTCACCCTGAGCGGAGCCGCAGCCGTATCGCGGCGAAGTCGAAGGGTCTGGCCGCATTAGGACGACATCAACCACACTGCCCCGCCCATCGTTTCACCCTTAATTCGCACCGATGGGTTCCGCCGTACCTAGTATCTCCTTGATGTAGAACCGATTGCGGCTTGCCTCGATTGCCGAGCGGCTCACGAGGTCTACACGTCGCCCAACGATGGCGGCCAACTCCTCCTCCATATCCATGTGGTCGCAAATATCCCAATCGGCGTCTGCTGGGAAGTCTGCGAGGAAGTCGATGTCGCTGTCCGGCCCAAAGTCGTCACGCAGTATGGAGCCGAAGACTCGTAGATCGAGTATTCGCCACTTTTGACAGAACTCGCGGATCGCGTGTGTGTCTAGGTCGATGCCATGTGCGGTCCTGCGATGCGCCCTCAAGATTGTTGTTGCGGATGTGGCCGCGTGCCTTCCAGCAGAGACAAGGAACAGTTCGGCTATCGGCGAACGTCGGTGGTATTGTACTCCATGCCGGGTCGCCAGCAACTTGGAGAGAGGTCAAAGTCCCTGTGCCACCCGCTTCGCTTGAGACACAGACGCACTGAGGACGGAAAGGTCAAGGGCAAGGTCTTTAACCACCCGCTTCGCTAGAGACACACAGGCTCGGAGAGAACGGCAAGGGCTGCGCCAGGGGACGAGGTTGGCGCCGACGGCCGGGCGGATGCTTCGCCCCTACCTGTCGCGACGATCTTGAGTATGTCTGCCGACAATGGCCACAGACGCGCTGCCAGAGCTAGTTGTCGGCGTTATGGGCAGTGAATACAAAGGCGTCGGCTCCGCATTGCAGCACCAAGCCAAGCCCAGCACATCACGACAACCAGGTCCACAGCTCAAGCTACGAGCCTACCGCGACTCTGAGGCCAATCTCGCCTCAATCTCGGCGATGGCGTGGCACCTCTCCATAAAGTTACGTACGTGCCGCGCATGCTTTCTGAGCACCAGAATCTGCCGCGCTCCTCCACGCCGCGCATACAAGTCGCAGATATCCGACAACAGTTCCTTGTCAGTAGCTTGATCCTTTACGAGCGTCTCCAGCGCCCTCAGTATCTTGCTTTCATGCTCTACCGCATCCGTCGACTTATACAGAGCCAACAACCGCCGGAGATCTGAGAAAATCTGTGGCTTGAAACGACCGAAGAATTGGTAAGCAAAACTACCATATGCAGTAATTGCACGAAAGTCGTTACATCCAGCCATAACCCCTGTCAAGCCATAATAAAGGTCCACGATATCCTTACATCTCCACCACGTCACTACAACGTAAACAAATCCAATCGTCGCAAATATAACTATCAGCAGTATTGTATTCTGCCAGTTCGCAAAGGCCATCGCAGCACACATGCCGAGCAAACCGATACACGCTGCGACCTTCGAGCCCTTATTCATTTGCACCTGCATCGCATTCACCCTTCTTGCGACACGATCTAGATCGGCGTGACTCAACTGTGATAACTCAGACGAGTCGACCGACAGGCGGTTGTCCGCTGTTCGGCCCAGGATGAAGTTCAACTCATCTATCCACTCGCGTGTGCCTGAGGTACTACCACGGCCTTTGCTGACTGGTACGATCATCCGAGCGACCTCTCGCAAGTTCCTGCTGCTGGTGCTATCCTATCATTGCAGTTGGGCTGCCGTCAAGGAAGCCTTTGCTCGACAGGTTGAGGTAGACGCCGGGTGGGGCAAGCCCCACGCCCTACGCGCGGAAGGATCGTTAGCGCATGTCATGCAGCACCGGTCCTTATCGTGATTGTACCCACTAGTAACACGGAGCCCAGACGATGTTATTCGCCTACGTAAGCGACGAACGATATGTAGCTCTTGCGGACGTGCTCGTCGACCTAGAGCAGGAGGGCGAACTGGTGGCCACCTGCCGCTCGACCGCAACCGGAGCGCTCTGGGCGGAGGTGGAGCCCGGCGAATACCGCCTGTCATTGGTGCGGCAGGGATTCGGCTCGAAGCGGGTCGAGGCGCAGCTCACTTCCCAGGTGCCGCTGCAGCTTAGGCTGCTTTCGGACATGCTGATGGGCTATATGTGGCCGAAGTGGGTGAAGAGCGGCAAGCGGGCGGAGTTTCGCGTGCATTCGGTGGAGGCGTATCACCTCAGCCTGTGGCGATATGGGCTGACGAAGGAGCTGGTTCGCCCCTTGGGCTGGTTCGACGAGCATGGCCCGCGCGCAGCCATGCAGATCACCCCGGACGGCGACTACACGCAGACCGGAGTGAACTGGAACCAGGTGGGCTACTCGAGCCCGCACCACACTCAGTTTGCCGAGGCGCCGGAGCGGTCCGGCCTCTATTACCTGCACGCGAAGACCTCCGCGGGCGCCTTCTTTTCGTTCCCGTGGATAGTCGCCCCGAAGCGACCCACCGCGCGCATCGCGGTTCTCTGCAACACCATGACCGCGAACGCCTACAACCGGTTCGGCGGGCGGAGCAACTACGTCTGTGCAACAGGCCTGCCCGAGCGACCGACCGTGAACGCGCGGCAGGACCTTCCGCGGTATGGGGGCGGTTCGTTTGCTGAGTGGGGAGCGCCGGACGACGACTATCTCCCGCTCTCGTTTGAGAGGCCCGAGCCGCTAAACCACATCGCTGAGGACACAGTGGTATCGGACCCCATCGTTGGGCGAGATGCCTGCCACACCTGCCCGGTCGACTGGCGGCTGCTGGCATGGCTCGAGCGCGAGGGCTATGAATATGACCTCTACGCCGAGAACCAGCTTCACGCAGGCGAGCTTCCTCTTGAGGAGTATCGCATTCTCATCCTGGATGCCCACCCGGAGTATTGGACGCGAGAGATGTACGTGCTAGTCAAGAAGTGGGTCTGGGAGAAGGGCGGGCGGCTGATGTATCTGGGCGGGAACGGCCTCAACTGCGAGGTGGACATTCTGCCGGACGGCGCGATGCGCTGCAAGAGCATGCTGCTGAGCACGGGCGGCGACCTGGGTATGGAGGACCCGGATAGGCCGGGAGTTCGGTACGAGAGCCGAATGCACCGAACTCTGGAAAACGAGGCGGGGCTGCTGGGAGTGGTCTGCACCGAGGCAGGAATCATGACTGCGGCTCCCTTCAAGACCGTTCATGCTGAGCATTGGGCGCTGGCGGGAACAGGGCTGCGGGAGGGCGATCTGTTTGGCGAGGCGTGCCTGCAGGAGCGCGTTCCTGGCGGGGCCAGCGGGCACGAGACCGACAAGATGAGTGCGTTTTCGCCGCCTGGAACGACGTTGATTGCCAAGGGGACCAATCCGGACGAAGGCGGGAGCGAGATGGTGACGTACGAGACTCCGAGCGGCGGCGCGGTCTTCTCGGTGGGCTCCATCACGTACATTCCGTCGCTCTTGGTGGATGTGAGCGTCTCTCGGATCACGCGGAATGTGATTGAGCGGTTTTTGAGGGGAATAGAGGTCCGAGCGGGGAAGCGGGAGGGTGAAGGTCAACGGACTTGAACCGCGGAGGACGCGGAGGACGCACAGAAGGGCAAGGGCAAGGGCGTTTTCGCGCGGAGACGCGGAGGCGCAGAGAAGGGCAGCGGCTCCACGATTGTCACCCTGAGCGGGCTGGCAGGCTCAGGATGAGCGGAATTGTGTACTGTAGGGGCGACAGCATCCGCACGGCAGACTATCGTGTGAGCGCTCGGGGTGTATGCGGATGCTTCGCCCGGCCTACCGGTAAGGCGAAGGTCAAGGGCACCTCACCCCCTGCCCCTCTCCTCATAAAGGCCGAGGAGAGGGGAGCACAGCGACTGGGCGCGCTCCTTGGTTCCCGCTGACGGCATGCGGGAATGACGATCCACGGTATGGTCCTTCGTTCCTGCTAACGACATGCAGGAATGACGAGCCACGGAACGGTCCTTCGACTGCTCGACGGAGAGGCTGTCGAGCGCTCAGGATGCTCGGGTTGGCAGGCTCAGGACGAGCGGGTGTGTGGAAACTGTAGGCCATAGGGTTTTCAGTAATGCAAGGTAAGAATGGAGGCAACTAATGGAGATAGACCTGCGCGGGAAGTCCGCGATTGTGACGGGAGTGGGCCGCGGCATTGGGCGCGAGATTGCGGCCACACTCGCTCGCGAGGGAGTCCGCCTGACGGGGACAGACCTCGACGCCCAGACGCTCGCCGAGTTCCAGGACGAGATGCGGGCAGAGGGGCACGACGTCACCACGGCAGTTTGCAATGTGCTGGATTCCGCCCGCATTGGCGAAGTGGTGGCAGAGGCTGAGGCACGCACCGGGCGGATCGATATTGTGGTGAACAATGCGGGGGTATTCGTGGGCGGATCGCTCTCCGACATGACGGAGGAGGCCTGGGACCTGAACCACGACGTGAACCTGAAGGGCGTCTTCCTGATGTGCAAGGCGGTGACTCCCGCCATGAAGCGCCAGAGATATGGGCGCATCATCAACGCCGCATCGTTTGCTGCGATTGTGCCCAGCATCGGCGGCGGCGCCTATGCGTCGTCGAAGGCGGGCTGCCACTTCTATACCCGAGCCCTCGCGGGCGAATTGGGTCCTTACAACATCACGGTGAACTGCTATGCTCCTGGGATGATCCCCACCGAGATGAATCACTTCGCGGACGCTCCAGACGCGGCACAGGAGAGGATGCTGGATACCCTGACGCTGCGGCGGTGGGGAGAGCCGAAGGAGGTTGCGAACCTGGTCTGCTTCCTTGCTTCGGACTTGGCGGAGTACATCACGGGCGCGCTGATTGACGTGAGCGGCGGAAAGCTTGCCACCCAGATGCCGCAGGTGGGTTACGAGTGGGCGCGGGGGTAGGGTGCTAGTGGAGGCTGGAATGGTTTAGCGGATGGATCGCGTACACTACATGGGTCGACACTTACGGAGGAGCTTGCGCCGCGTCCGTCTCGGACGATAGGCAAGAATGCCACAGGGAACTTCAAATCGTGCGGAGTTAGGTCTATTATGGCATCAATCGTAATTGACGTTGACGAGGAATTCCCTCACCTAGAGCCGGCCTTCATCAGCGAGGCAATAGTCGAGCTACGGGTGTCTGGCAATGGGTAATGACTGCTATTACGCGCTCGCAACCATCGTCTCCGAGTGCGGCATTCAAGGGTGGGACGGCCATGACTCCGAGCCCGTCTTGCCTGAGACTTATCATCACGCCTGTTGTCTCGTAAGAGCGCTTCCGCCGGGAGTACCCGCCCCATCCGTCGGAATTGAGGCGGACGGCCACATTACGCTAGAATGGTACAGAAACCCATCCAGAGTGTTGTCCGTTAGCGTCAGTCCAGATGGTCTGCTCCATTACGCCGCGCTTCTTGGAGCTGCGCGCAGGCGCAACGGAACCGAGCCGTTTCTAGGATCCGTTCCCGATGCGATCCTGTCCGCCATTCGCGAAGTGTATGCCGCGTGATGGACCCGCTTGCCGCAAGTGCTGTCACGGATGATGAGTGGCTTGCGAGGTACATCGTTCGCACCGAGCACATACGTCGCGAAGACGGCAGTGTCAAACCTGATCCATTCATTCCATATAGCCGTGTTGAACTTTCCGTTACTCGGCACCTGTCGCTTGGCGAGGCTGACATCTGGCGCCATGGGCTGCGCGTTGCCTCCGAGCTTGGGAGACCACTTCTGGGGCGCGCAGATTGCATCACGAGACGGTTCAGGGAGACTGGGCTTGATGTGATCTCTGCACCGATTGACGAGAACCAGAATCATGCGAACGTTGTAGGGTGGCCCACGGACAAACCTGGACAGAAGGCGCTTGCCCTGGAGATAGCGCGCAGTGTCGGGCCGGTCAAGTTGTATTCAGAAGTGGCGTGAAGGACCGTCAACATCTGATCTGCGTGACATGGCGTGGATGGTACACAAGGGACGAAAGGGACGGATGGTACACAAGGGACTGAAGAGACATCAGGTACACAAGGGACGAAAGGGACGGATGGTACACAAGGGACTGAAGAGACATCAGGTACACAAGGGACGAAAGTAACAACTGCCCACTGCGGCCAAGTCTGAGCATGCGCTATAATGCAACGAATATGCCGGTTTGCGCGTAGTCTAGCCTGAGGAGACGCGATTGTCACTGGAGCAGAACATGGAGGCGCCGACGCTGAGTGTGGTGGTGCCCGCATACAACGAGGAGGCGCGCATCGGCGCGACTCTCGAACGCATGTGCGCCTACTTTGCGGCTCAGCCCTACTCTGCTGAGATCCTCGTGGTGGACGACGGCAGCAAGGATCGCACGCGCGAGGTGGTGGCGCAGTCGCGCCCTGGTTCCTCGGTGAAGCTGCTTCACTACGATGCGAATCGCGGCAAGGGCTATGCAGTGCGTTACGGGATACTTCAGGCAGCGGGCGACTTCGTGCTCTTCAGCGATGCAGACCTTGCCACTCCCATTGAGGAAGTTGAGCACTTGATGGAGGCGATCCGAGCCGGCGCCGAGGTGGCTATCGGCTCCCGAGATCTGCCAGGATCGAAGCTCGAGAAGCGCCAAAATCTCATCCGCGAGCTTGGCGGCAAGCTCTTCAACCGCTGCGTTCAGGCGATGGCGGTTCCAGGCATTCACGACACTCAGTGCGGATTTAAGCTCTTTACTCGTTCCGCCGCGCAGAACATCTTTGGCCGGTGCAGAATCGACAACTTCTCGTTCGACGTCGAGGCGCTCTATTTGGGCCGCCAGCTTGGATACGACATAGCAGAGGTGCCGGTTCGGTGGGCTCACCAACCGGGCAGCAAGGTGCGGTTTGTGCGCGACGCAATACGAATGCTCAAGACTCTCTGGCGCATCCGCGCGACCGACTATGAGCTGAAGAGCGCGGACTGCAAGCGGCTTGTGCCGTAACTCGGCTACTCTCTATTCTACGCGCACGCCTGAGATCCGGGCACTGAAGTACCCGGCTGGGTGGCCTGCGGCCAAGCGTCCTGCGGACGCGACGTCAACGACCACCCCACCTGCAGGTAACGCATTGTTGCGTGCTCATCAAGTGCAGGTTGGCGCCTCATTCGGTGTGCAGATTCGCCAACCCCTATGAATCCACAAGAATATGAACGGATGTATCGGCTGGAGGAGACCTACTGGTGGTTTGTGGGTCGGCACCATCTGGTCATCGATTACCTGCGCGAGAGGCTGCGGTCCAGAGACGACCTTACCCTGCTGGACATTGGCTGCGGCACCGGCGCCATGGCGGAAAAGCTGGGCGAATTCGGAAGTGTGGTTGCCGCGGACTTCAGTCCCCTCGCCCTCTCGTTCTCGAAGCGACGCAGCATCGAGAGGCTCTGCGCGGCGGACGCGATGAGGCTCCCCTTTCGGGATGCCTCTTTTGACGTCATCGTTTCGCTCGACACGCTGGAGCACCTTCCAGACGACCAGGCAGCTCTTTGCGAATATGCGCGTGTGCTGAAGCCGGGCGGCTGCCTGGTGGCGACCGTTCCCGCATACAAATCGCTCTGGAGCGGGCACGACGTGGCGCTCATGCACTTCCGCAGATATGTTGCCAAGGAGCTGGCCGAGAGGTGCGTGAAGGCATCGCTGAAGGTCATCAAGCTCTCGTATGCAATGACCGCCCTCTTCCCCATAGTCTGG
>VFKD01000707.1 GCA_009885735.1 bacterium | reverse complement strand
TCCACACCGACCCGGCCATTCTAGTGGTGGATGAGGTCCTTGCAGTGGGAGACGAGGCGTTCCAGCAGAAGTGCTATCGCAAGATTGGCGAATTGCAGTCCGTAGGCAAGACGATAGTCTTTGTGTCACACGACATGAAGGTAGTGCGCCAGGTTGCCCATCGCGTCATCTGGCTGCACCAAGGCGGGGTACGAATGGACGGAGGAGTAGAGGAGGTGGTATCTGCCTATGTAGCCGCCTCGGACACTCCCGACTTCGAGCAGGAGACCTCTGCGTGATCCGCCAGAAGATATCTGCGGTGATGGGCGTATACAACGAGGAGCACAATCTGCCGCGCTGCCTCCAGGCACTAGGCTGGTGCGATGAGATCGTCGTCGTGGACAAGTTCTCCACAGACCGCACGGCCGATATCGCAACTGGATTCCCGAACGTTGTGTTTCTGCAGAGTGAGGACTGGCTAAACGTCAATATCAACCTTGGTATCGAGCGGTCGACTGGTGACTGGATACTCCGAATCGATGCGGATGAAGTGGTATCTCCTGAGCTTGCAGCGGAGATTCAGGTCAAAGTTCTGGCTCTGGCGGATCGGCCCTACGAGGGCTTCTGGGTGCCGAACCGGGTTTTCTTCTTTGGCAAGTGGATTCGCTACGGGATTGCGCTAGACACGCGATTCGGGACCGAAAGACCCGGTTTCGGTTATCGGCAGGTGCTGTTCCGGAAGGGCTCTGCGAGTTACCCCTGCCTGCGGCAGCACGAAGAGCTGTGCGTGAGAGGATCCTGGAGCAGGCTCCACGGCCACTATGACCATTTCTCTCACCGAACGGTCTCCCAGTGGATCACGAAGATGAACCTCTACACCGACCTCGACGCAGGGCGGATCGATGTCCTCGCACCAGGCTATCTACCTCCGAAACCTGGGAAGACAGTCGTCGCACTCGCGGTAATCTTCTATCGCCTCTATGTCAAGCGCAAAGGTTATCGAGACGGCATTCACGGCTTCATCACGTGTGCGCTGAATACAGCTTACATACTCGTTGAACGGTGTAAACTCTGGGAAAAACACGTCCGGCAGGCACACCCTGGCGAAGTGGTGGACTATTGACGGCCATGTCAGGGCCACGCCAGACGCTCACCGTTGTCATCCCGGTCTTCAACGTTGAGCCGATCATTTCCCGCTGCCTGGATGCATTGACATGGGCCGACGAAGTTACTGTGGTCGATATGTTCTCTACCGACAAAACGGAGGAGATATGCCGCTCTTACTCCAACGTTCGGTTCCTGCAGAATAAGGACTATATCTACGCGAACGTCAATTATGGGTTCGACCATGCCAGCGGCGACTGGGTGATGCGCCTGGATAGCGATGAGGTCGTGTCTCCGGAACTGGCGAGCGAGATACAAGAGGAGGTGCTTGCAAAGCCGGACAGCCCATACTCTGGATATTGGGTGCCGAACAAGGTCTTCTTCTTCGGCAAGTGGATCCGATACGGCATCGCATACGGCCCAGAGAATCGCGATGGGCCGGTCGGATTCGGAAGGCGAAAGATTCTGTTTCGCAAGAACACAGCGCGTTACGCATGCAATACGGAACACGAAGACATCACTACATCGGGCGAGCTAGGTGTCCTGCGCGGCCACTACGATCACTTCTCGCACCGCTCTGTGTCGGAATGGATTCGTAAGGCGAATTACTATACTGATAGGGATGTAGAGCGGACCGATGTGCTGGCTCCCACATTTCGCCTGCCTAGGCCTGGACGTACGCTTGCCGCCCTTGTGAAGGTGTTCTTCGACCTCTATGTGCGGCGCAAGGGGTATAGAGACGGACTTCACGGCTACATGGTCTGCGCGCTAAACACGCTCTACTTGCTCGTCTTCCGGTGCAAGTTGTGGGAGAAGCATGCGTGGCTCACCAGCAGAGATGACCTTGTGAAGTACTAGGCGGACCTCGGGTCGTCGTCATACTCCCAGATGCCGACCTCGATATGGTCGCCCGTTCGCCGAACCTCCATCATGCGCAGCCAATAGCCTCCGGCATTCGTGCAGTCGCCCGTGCGCAGGTCGAACCGCAGATGGTGCCGACGGCAGATCACCTCGCATCCCTCTAGTCTTCCCTGGTCGAGTGCTTCATTCTGATGCGGGCACAGAGAGGTGGAGGCGAAGAACTCACCGTCCGAGGTCCGGAAGAGAGCACAATTGGGGTCGTCGCCGACTTTAATGGGAATACCCGTTCCAGGCGGCACATCTTCGGCTCGCGCGACCGGGTGGAAGACCTTCCGCATGGATGCGGTTAGCCGCCGAGCTGGCTCATGTGTCGGCTGCGAGGGGCATGGCCGTCCTCAAGCCTGTGCTCAAACGGCTTGTGCAGTACCGTGAGATCAAACAGATCGGCGATGTCACGGTCCGTCGCGCCGGAACGCAGAGGCCCACGGAGGTCCACCTCGCCATCCGCCATGAGGCACGGGCGCAAGTGGCCGTCTGCGGTTAGTCGTAGGCGGTTGCAGTTCGCGCAGATGTCGCTGGATATCTGGCTGATGAAGCCAACGGTGCCAATGGCTCCATCGATGCGAAAACTCTTGGCTGGACCGTTCGTCACCACTTCAGCCGCCTGCATCGGTCCAAACTCGCGCTCAATTCCCTGCCGCATCTCACTCGCAGAAATAAAGAGCTTGCGCATCGCGGACGCATCCAGCATGCGGTCCGTCGCCATCACTCCGCCCGTATCCATGAGGCGATTGAACGATGCCTCTGTGCGGTTGGGATACAACGTGAGCGTAGAGACCCGCGATGAGTCCGACTTGCCGGAGAGCGCATAGAAATCGCGCATGCTGTCGTCGCCGGTGGACCAGCTTATCGGCATCAGCTCGATGAACCGAACGTCCACGTCCTCGTTCAAAGTGAGGCGGCAAAAGTCGAGCACTTCGTCATCATTCACGCCGCGCATGGCAACCACGTTGAGCTTAATGGGAGTCAGGCCGGCTGCCCTTGCCGCGTCGATGCCTGCCAGAACAGACGCAAGTTCGCCCCGGCGTGCGATTGGCGCGAACCGCTCTGGGCGTAGCGTATCAAGGCTGATGTTGATGCGATGCAGCCCGCCCTGGGCCAGTTTTTCCGCCACCTGATCGAGCAGGAAGCCGTTGGTGGTCATAGAGAGGTCGCGAATACCGTCGATGGACCCAATCTGCGAAATGAGCTCGACGATATCCTTGCGCACCAGCGGTTCGCCGCCTGTAATACGAACCTTGGTTACCCCGCAATCAGCGGCGACCCGCACCACGCGAACGATCTCCTCGTAGGTGAGCAGGTCCTTCTTCGGCGCGATCGCGGCGCCCTCCTCCGGCATGCAGTAGATGCACCGGAAGTTGCAGCGATCCGTCACGCTTACTCGAAGGTAGTCGATAGTTCGATTGAAGGAGTCTATGAGCGGCATGCCCTAGTATAGTCGAGTATGTGGTCTGGGTCAAATGAAAGTTGCCCAATTCCTCTGAAGGCAGGATTTTCATGAACTTGACGGCAGGAGCCGCAGAGGCCGACATCACTCCCCCATTGGGTGTTCACCTCTGCGGGTTCGCCTATCGGCCAAATCCATGCACCTCTATCTACGACCGCCTCAAGGCGCGCGCTCTGGTCCTCTCGGACGGCGTTACTCACCTCGCTATCGTCGCTGCAGATCTCATTGGACTGGATTTCGACCTCGTGCGGCTCATTCGCCGGCGAGTGCGAGCCGAGAGCGCAATCCCCTCGCTCGCGCTTATGTTGAGTTGTACTCACACACATGGAGGACCGGTCACGCGGCAGTTCAACGCCATGGGCCCCCGCGATCCGGCCTACATTGCGTTCCTAGTCGCCACAATGGCGCACCTGGTGCGGCGGGCATGCTCCAACGTCTGGCCCGCAACGATTTCCGCTGGTCGCGCTCCACTGCAGCTTGGCGTCAACCGTCGAGAGATTCGCACGAATGGGGACTGCGTCATCGGTCACAATCCGGCTGGACCCGTAGACCAAAGTGTCCGCGTAGTCACTCTGCGCGACGGCGCCGGACGACTGCGCATCGTCCTGTTCTCACATACCTGCCACCCCACGACGCTCGGCGGCGACAATCTCGCGGTGACCGCAGACTTCTGCGGTGCGGCATGCGAAAGAATTCGCGCGGAGACAAACGGAACAGTGGTGCCGTTCTTCTTGCAGGGTTGCTGTGCGGATATCAACCCATTCCCGCGCGGCGAATTCGCGCACTCCCAGACTGCTGGGGAAAGTCTGGCCGCAGCGGTGCTGGCAGCGGCGGAAACCGCCGAACCACTAGCTGGTCACAACGCCCTGAGTGCCGAAACATCCGTCGTGAGCCTGCCGACAGTTCCCATGGGCAGAGCCCAAGCGGAAGTGGAACTGGCGCATTGGAGCAAGGTGAGACGGTCGGCGGAAGGCAAGGCCGAGGCGCAGCATGCGGACGGCATGTTGCGATACTATCGGATGGAGCGGGCCGCGAAGGCGGCGCCGGTCCAGTTTGAGATTCAGCGGTTAGGATTGGGCGGAGCAGACTTGGTCGGCTTTCCAGCGGAAATGTTTGTATCCTATGGCAACGAACTCTCGACCCTCACGCCGAGGCCATGCCTCGCGCTCGGCTGCGTCAATGGTGTCCACGGATACGTGCCGACAGCCGCAGCATTTGAGAAGGGCGGATATGAGGTCGACATCGCTCACCGGTACTATCACGCACATCGGCTGACGCCGGAGTGCGAGAAGATCATTCGTAGAGCAACCAGCGAACTCCTCGGCCTCGATCACCGCACGCCTACATCGCTCCCAGACTAGGTAATGACCTCCTCATATCCAGGAGGCGAGAGATAGAGCGTGAAGCGGTTTGTCGAATCCACCATAATCGCCTTTGCCTTGATGGGCTCATCACTGAGCACGAATGCGGTGATGATCACGTGGTGCCCCACCTCCACGCGATGCGCCGCAGCGCCGTTAACACAGACCACGCCCGAGCCGCGAGGGCCAGCAAGGGCGTAGGTCTCGAACCGCTCGCCATTGCCCACGTTCCAGACGTGTACAAGCTCGCCGGGAATGATGTCGGAGAGGTCTAGCAGCTCCACATCAACAGTGATGCTGCCGATGTAGTCGACGTTTGCTTCCGTAACAGTTGCCCGGTGAATCTTGCTCTTTAGAAGGCTTCGGAGACGCATCGTGGCCGCCCCTAGACAGGATCGCCGGTCTCGAGCCGGCACTCGCGAAGGAGCGCGTCCACGGTCATTCGAAGCGAAGTGAGCGCCTCCTCAGACCGGCGAACCTGCTCTGGAGACATAAGCATCGGCTGGAAGTGGTCCAGGGTTCCGATGAATTCGAGGATGCGATCGGCAAAGGAGCACGGTACGCCGGAGGGGGCGGACTGCACCACCGCAGCGACCGTCGGACCGGTCCCAAAGAGCTCCCGCAGGTCGTCGCTTGAGGCGCCAAGGTATTCGTCCGCGCGCTCCGGCTTCTCGCGTATCGCCTTCACCAAGCGGCCGGTATGGTCGGTATTCAGCCGGTCTTCACGAATCTTGTCCACAACGGCGGACTGCACATCCGGCAAGTCGTTGAGCTGCCGCAGGAATCGGGCGTGCTTCTCGGTTACCTGTCCGGCCGATGGCCTATTTGGGCTGGCAACAACCTGTTCGCCAATTTCGGCCGGCAGCTCGAGCAGATCGAGCAGGTAGCCCACCGTGCGCTCGGAGACGCCCAGGCGGCCTCCAATCTCGCGATTTGTGGCGCCGAGCCGCTCCTTGATGACGTCCACGGCCCGCGCCTTCTCGAGCGGCTGAAGGTCTTCGCGCTGAACGTTCTCGATGAGCTGCTCGGTAAGAATGTCGTCGGGAGCATTCTCCCTCACGAGGCAAGGTATCTGTTCGAGACCGGCCTCCTTCGCGGCTCGCCACCTGCGCTCTCCGGTAACGATGCGGAACATGTTGACACTCGGCAGGGCCAAAACTGAGATGGGCTGCAGCACGCCGTGCTGGCGAATGCTGTCGGCAAGGCCCGTTAGCGCCTCGGCATCGTAGCGCTTGCGCGGCTGGTTCTCGTCCTCTACTATGTTGTCTAGCGAAATAAGCTGAACTTCCATCAGTTTGACAGTTCCTTTGGCGATAGTGTCAATACATCTTCATGGCGGTACGGACGGCTTTCATGGTTTCAGATGCAGCGTCGCTTGCCTTCTGCGCGCCCAACTTCAGGATCGCCTCAAGTTGGGCCGGGTCGGCAAGCAGTTCGGTGCGCCTGCGGCGAATGGGCTCTAGCGCTTCGTTCAATATCTCCGTCAGCTCGCGCTTGCTCTGCATACAGCCGCGTTCGCCCCGACGGTCCTCTTCCCACGACGTCTGGTAGCCTTCAGGATCATAGACCTTGCGGAGTTGGCAGACCACGCACGTCTCGGGAATTCCTGGGTCGGTCTTGCGCAGCTTGGTCTCGGTGGTGAAGGCCGAGTTGACCTTGGCAGCCACCACGTCGGCAGAATCCGACAGAAAGATGGCATTGTCGTACGACTTGCTCATCTTCCGTCCATCCAGCCCTGGGATAACCGCGGTGGCGGCATCAATCACTGCGGCGGGCTCTGGGAATACTTCGCCATACAATCGATTGAACCGCCTAGCGATCTCGCGTGAAATCTCGAGGTGAGCGGCCTGGTCCTTGCCGACCGGGACCGCGTGAGCCCGGTAGAGCAGAATGTCCGCGGTCTGCAGCACGGGATAACCCAGCAGCCCATACGAGACTTGCTCATCATTGAGCTTCAGGCTCTCGCGCTTCTCTTTGTAGGTTGGGACCCGCTCCAGCCAGCCTACTGGTGTCACCATAGACAGAAGCAGGTGCAGCTCGGCGTGCTGCGGCACATGGCTCTGCAGAAAAATGGCGCAGCGCTGCGGGTCAAGACCACCCGCGATGTAATCCGCCGCCGTTTGCCTTGCGGCTGGGCCAATCTCTTCAGTCCGGTCAAACATCGTCGTGAGCGCATGCCAGTCGACCACGCAGCAAAACATCTCGTAGTCGTACTGCAGCCTCACCCAGTTGCGGAGCGCCCCTTCAAGATTGCCAATGTGCAGCGCGCCCGTGCCGGTGGGCTGCATTCCGCTCAGAAGCCTCTTTCCGCTCATTGCCTGAACCACGCTGAGGGCCGGTTAGCCACCCAGGCCACCTAGCAGCAGTCTCGCACAATATGTGACCGGCGGCCCGATCAGGCTATTAATGATGTGGAGCTGTCTCTCGAATAGGATGAGGCCGAGGAACAGGAGCATGCCGTACTGACCCATCCAAGCTCGATAGGCCATCGCCTGCTGGTACGGGAGGATGGCGGTCATTATCCATGAGCCATCAAGCGGCGCTATCGGAATCAAGTTGAAGAACGCGAGCGACAGATTGATATAGACGCCCATGAGAAGGAAATAGGCAACGGACGGGCTCAAGTCCTGGCTGATTGTTGCTCTAAGTATGAGCGCGAAGATGGTGGCCTGGATGAGATTACTGATGGGACCCGCAACCGCAACAATCGCTCCATCCCGCCTCGGGTTCTTGAAATTGCCCGGATTTGTCATCACCGGCTTGCCCCAACCGATTCCGAATCCCACTAGGCTCGACAGCACCATCATTATCGAACCCACGGGGTCGAGATGGTCCGTGGGGAAGAGCGAGATGCGACCTTGGCTTCTAGGAGTGGGGTCGCCTAGGCGATCCGCGGTGATGGCGTGAGCAAACTCGTGAATCGTAATAGCAATGACGAGAACGGCCATCTGCAGTATGAAGTGGGTCAGATCGAAGTTAGCGCCCATGCTTGTGTGGTCTTCTCTGCCGGCATCGTGCCGGACTTAAATCGGCCCTGGTACCCAGGTCTACTTGGCGGACAGTGATCGAGAGCGCCTCTGGCCGCCGGCTCTGAGCCTCTGCGGCACGCGCTCCTTGCGAAGCAGGTCGCGCAGGGTCTCTCGCTCTACTACGAGATCGGCAGCCCCGTCGTTCACCAGCACCACGGCTGGCCGTAGGAACCGATTATAGTTGCTGGCCATTCCATGATTATAGGCGCCCGTGGTCTGCACGGCCAGGATATCTCCGGTCTTCATGGCCGCCGCAGCCACATTCCAGATGAGCACATCCGTCTCGCAGTGCTTTCCGGCGATCGAGACAATCTGGTCGTGCTTCTCGGTAGCCCTATTCGCCACGATCACCTGATAAACCGCATCGTACAGCTGCGGACGCGGATTGTCCGACATTCCACCGTCCACGCTCACATAGGTTCGGTGCCCCGGAGCCTCGGTAATAGGCACTGTCTTGATGGAGCCAACCGTATAGAGCGTAGTCCCCGCCTCGCCGACCAGAGCGCGGCCAGGCTCCTGCGCCAGAGTGGGATACTTCAGGCCGGCGCGGTCTAGTGCGGACTTCAGCCTGCTCGTAACCACCTCCGCAAACTCGTCGTATGAGGGAGGACGCTGATCTTCCGTGTACCGCACTCCCAAGCCGCCGCCGATATTGAGCATCTTGCAGGACTGCCCAAATCTGCGCTCGATCTCCGCCATAAGCCCGACAAGCGCGTCCACCGCGCCTTCGTGGGCCTGGGTGTCTAATAGCTGCGAGCCTACATGGCAGTGCAGGCCATCGAACACCACCCCGTCTGAGGCCAACAAGCGCCGCACAGCCTCTATCGCCGAACCATCCTTAATGTTGAAGCCGAATTTTGTATCTGCCTGACCAGTGCTGATAAACTTGTGAGTGTGCGGATCCACTCCAGGAGTGCAGCGCACCAGCACGTTCATCGACTTGTGCTGCTCGCGCACAACCGCCTGAAGCATCTCGATCTCGAGGAAGTTGTCCACAATCACATGACCGATGCCTATTGAGACGGCCATCTCAAGCTCTTCTCGGCTCTTGTTGTTGCCATGCAGGTTGATGCGTTTGCGCGGGAAGCCGGCGCGTACCGCCGTGTAGAGCTCGCCAAGCGACGCAACGTCAATTGAGAGCCCCTCCTGCGCCACGATTCTTGCCATGGCAAGCGTCAGAAACGCCTTGCCGGCATAGCATACCACCACCGAGGGGTACCTTGCGGCGAATGCAGCAGAGAATTCTCGACAGTTCGACCGAATGAGAGCCTCGTCCACCACGTAGAGAGGAGTTCCAAACTCAGCGGCAAGGCGCGTGACGTCGCAGCCGCCTATTTCCAGGTTGCCCGCCGCGTTTGCCCGTTGTGTACCCAGCCACATCAATTCCGGTTTGGCTCCTTGTCCCGCCAGCGAGGACCAAAAAGAGCCGCGTCGCCGCAGCGACCGGCTCATCCTTCGTGAGTTTAGCCCACAGCCGAAGTGCCTGTCAATGCTCTTGGACGCAAGACGATGAGTACGAAGGGCAAGCATGGTGAGGCTGGATTGCGGTAGAATCGGGATGATATGAAGACGCTTTCAGAAGACACATCGCCCGGAACGGAGCGCACCCTCATCGAGGCAATCCGCACCATGTCCCCAGGAGACCGGCTGCTGCGGATGCGCCGAGAGTGCCTACGAGTAGACATGCTCGTGTTGGCCGGACTGCGCCACCGCCATCCTTCCGAAAGTGAGCCGGAGCTAGCTCGCCGACTGGCGAAAATTCGATGCGGGTCTGCGCTGATTGATCGATGGCTTGGACCTCGTGGGTAGCTACACGTGACGGCAGATCCGATCGGCGTCCTTCGTCTACTTGCCAAGGTGTTCAGCGATACGGGAATCAAGTACGCAATTGTCGGCTCCACAGCCAGCTCTGTACACGGCGTATATCGCGCAACTGCGGATGTAGATTGTATTGCTCGCTTAACAAGACAGGACGCAGTTGCACTTAGCCGCGCGATGGATTTGGACTTCTATGTCGATCCAGAGAGTGTGATGGAAGCTGTATTGCGCATTGACGGCTTCAACGTCCTCTCCAAAGAGACGATGGGCAAGGTCGATGTCTTCGTCGCAAAGCCCGATCTCTGGTCGCAATTGCAGCTTTCACGTAGCATCTGGGTCTCGCTGGATCACGATGGACAGACCTTCGGTATCTTCGTGGCAAGCCCCGAAGACACCATCCTCAGCAAGCTGCGCTGGTATCGACTTGGGAACGAGGTCTCGAACAGTCAGTGGACCGACGCCCAAGGCGTGCTCAAGGTCCAAGCAGACGCGCTTGACTTCGATTACCTCACGGAGTGGGCGGCGGAACTGAAGGTTGCAGATCTCCTCGTCCGCGCGCGGGACGACGCGGGGGTTTAGGGCGGGAAACACGCATCTGGCCCCGACTAGGACCATTGAACCAAGTTTCGCAGCGGACCTCGAACGACCGCACAACGCTCACTTTCTTACCACGCAATCGTCGTTGTGATACAATGCGAAGAGTAGCTTCGGATCAGTTCCTGCTGAAGACTGGAGGTGAACGCACATGGCAGTTGACAGAGTTGAAGAACGGCTATCGGAACTAGAGAGCCGAGTTCACCGCATTGAGCATGACCTTGAAAAGCCTCGGGAGGATGACCTGCCGTGGTGGCGCAAGATTGCAGGGCGGTTCAAAGACAACCCGGAATTCGACGAAGCGATGCGTCTCGGACGAGAGTACCGCCAATCGCTCCGGCCTCCGGATGTGGAGTGTGCCGGGTGGGTTCCGCGCCACCTATCGCTATAATACAATTAGGTGGAGGTGAGATTGATGTCGGAACCTACGATTGAAGCGAGGTTGACTGATCTCGAGAAGAAGGTTGCGCGGCTCATGAACGAGCCCGCGCACGCAAACGGAACGGAGCCGTGGTGGCAAAAGCATGTCGGCGCATTCAAGGACGATCCGCTCTACGACGAGGCCATGTGGCTCGGTGCCGAATACCGGAAGGCGTAGCCGAACGCTGTAGACTCGCCCGATTGGTTCACAGAGTGACTTTAGTTCTCGATACGGACGGTAGCCTTCTTGGTCCTCTGGTGCGTGACGCTTGCTGCCAACCTCCTCTGCGGCACAAGGACTGACACCTGTGAGTGGGAACGCCAAGAAAGTCCTCCTGCGGCAAGGTAAGACATGACACAACCAACCTACGACGCTCGAACTATTCAGACCGCCCTACGACCGGCCCGTTGCGCCATTCTCGTGGACATCAACGACACTGACTGGATGCAGACGTGCCTTCGCATTACCGAGTGGTCAAGCGCGATTTGGGGCGGATGGTATTTCATCTTAGTACCGACAGACGGTCAGACCATCAACCCGATGTTCTGGGATGCCTTGGAGCTCTATGACCCAGACTATGTTCGCTACTACTATAAGACCGGTAGAGACATTGAGATTTCGGATCCGGCACGGTTCACCGAGTGCCTGGGGCGAGAGTGGAAATCCTGGTGCGACAGGTACCCTGTTGCAACTGGCGAGGCCAATCAGCGCGCCATTAAGGAGCAAATTCAAAGCTCTCGCTGGTCGTCATTTCAGCCAGGCGAAGTACTAGTGCTGGCGCTCTATGAACGGCTCAATGCGTTTCGCGATCCCGACGGCCACTCTATTTCGGCCATAACGTGCCGATCTAACCACGAACGGTATCCGCTAACACACATTGAGCATCTTCTTCCTCATTTGAAGGATACTGTTGGAGCCCGTGACTTCGACTTTGATGGCCCCTTGGTTCACAGGCTCATGGTCCACGGCATTCTTGGCCGGCTCCGCCCAACCGTCTTGACCCCTGAGGGTCAGCATCGCGTGAATTGGTCACATCAAACACCAGAGCAGTCGGAAACACTTGCGCAGCATTGTCTTGAGCCGCCAGTCATGAGTCCTGCTTCCATTGCAAGCTGTGCGTTCTTCCGAAGCATCGAGGCCGGCGCGCTGCCAAGGCCACTGTGGATCGTTGCCGGCAACACCATCGAGGATTTCTGCCTATACTACGACCTCCAACGATTGTATGGGAGCGCAGCCTGGATACCTCACGCAGACCCTTTGGTGGCCAGATGTGAGAGCAGCCCAGAAAGGGCTCTTGAACACTTTGATCGTCCGGCATTGCATGTGTGCAGCCAATTGATGCGCGGCGCCACACGGAATGGATCGGAGATTACGCTAACGTCAACTAGCCTGTCAGAGAACGAACTCCTGACGATTCTGCAGTCCAGCCAGTTCGCATCATCGGCACGAACCGGGGTTGTAACACAGCCGTTTGATGTGTCATTTCGCCTCTGGCGACAACGACTGTATGAGATCGGAAACACAAGTGGCAGGTATCGAGATCAGTTCGTTGACGGCAAGAGCGTCAGCTTCATCCCGACGCCAAAGCCCAAGCATCTGACGAGCGTTCCACCCGAAAGTGTAAACTGGATAACGGACGTTGCAATAGAGGCGTACACACCACCATCCAATCTCAATCTCGGTCCCGACGCGATTGACTATGCCAATTATGACAACGGGCTCGCGAGAGCGTCAGACTATGGCTTCTCCTATCTGTGTCCGAATTTCGCATACTTCGGTGGTGACATTGACGACGTACTCGTTCGTCCAAGACTGTCAGTAATGTCAGCAGACGACGTGTTCAGCCGCCTGTTTCACCGCGCGGGCTACACGGTGAACAGGTCTGACAAGGGCAACTATGCGGCCGAAATCGAGCACAAGCTTGGTTCGCTCGACGAACTGACCACGTTTCTTCGTCGTCCTGCCTCACAAGCCGTCCTTGAAGCGTACACCAAACCGATCCCAGATCGCAATTCCTTTCGAGATCGTTGCTGTACTTCCGATCGCTGGTTTCTGAGGTTTGGTGCCTTTGCGTCAGCGTATCTGCCATCAGCAGACAGTAACAAGGTCATTGAACCTAACACGAGCAGCCAGACCGAGACAGAGAGTTCGCATAGCACTGACGATGCGCCGATCGCTGCAGATGCTCTTGCCCGCCAGATGCTAGACGATTGGATAGCCCGAGGCTTGGTTCATCGAGGATTGCTCCTCAAGTGCGACGCATGTCGACAATTGGATTTCTACCCTCTGGGTGCAGTAGCAATGCAATTCACCTGCTCTCGGTGTCGACGCATGCAGACGATGGTTTGCCGACACTGGAGGATGCCGGACGAGCCCTCTTGGTTCTATAAGCTCGACGAGGTCGTCTACCAATTCGCTAGGTCGAACGGTCACGTATCGGTCCTGGCCCTAGCAGCCCTCAAGGCGCGAGGACGTCGCGGCTTCATGTACCTTCACGAGACAGACCTTGAGCCGGTCAACGCTAATGACGGTAAGAAGGCGGAGATCGACATCGTATGCTCAGTCGATGGCGAAGTGTTCCTTGGAGAGGCAAAACTCACAGGAGACCTTGACGACACAACCTCAATGGTGGTGAAGCGGCTGAAGTTGCTAGAGACGTTGATGGAAGCCACACGAGCGAAAGGGATCATCCTTGCGACCTATGCAGATGGCTGGAGCGATGTAACGCGGACGAATGCCACGAACGTACTCGGCGACCGCGTTCAGTTCCTGACACGCTCTGATCTCATGGCGCTTTAGGCATGTGGTTCGCCGATTCGTCATGCATTCGTCAGATATGCACGGATAGTTCTGATGAGTTCGTCTCGCTTCCACACTCGGAAGCCGTACTCAACTCCGGATATGAGGTCTATCCGGAGGCCATTGGGGAATATACCCATTGAGTTGTAAGGTGCTACTCCACGGATATTGTCGAACGGTATGTCAAGAGAATAGCTAAACAGACCCAATCCGCTACCTTCGAATATTACCCTTCTGTTTGTGACCTTCAAGCGCCCGCCGACGGGCTCAATACCTCGCAGCATGCTCGCGCCAACATCCATCAGAATCTGCTCTGATACTGCTGTCGGCACTTCTCTGAGTGGATGCCCACAGCTCGGACACGCAAAGGCGCTTGTGCTCACACTGTGGCCACAGGCCGGGCACGGCCGCAGACTGAGTTGCATGCTGTTGATCTCGCTGAACGCCGTGTTGGCCCGATTGACTGGAGGTATCGTAGTCGTACACGTGGGCTTCGAAGTTGCCGGCGATGCGCCGGTCCTATGATTGGTTCGCGCAGTCGGGCAAGCTATCCTTCATGCGTCTCCCTGACCACCGTTCGACCTCTTTCATCCTTACCCGTTCGGCATAATCACCGCGTTAATCAATTGCTGAGCGTCTGCGCCATTCGGATCCTGCTCGGATTAGTCGAGGCTGTTTCGTCGCGAAGTGGGCGACACCTATGGCATCTGTCCACAGAACCTGAGCAACACCTCTGCCGCACGCAGCGCGTGGCTGTTCGCGAATTCACTAGAGCAACGTGCTTCCTACCCCTCTATGGGTTTACTTCGAGGAAGCATCTCCCCTACCAAAATCCCAAGCCCAGCCTCAAAGAGCGGCGAGACAGTCTCCGTTTCGCGAACCAATGTAATCGACCGGTACCCAAACCCATACTGAGACGACGGCATGGGGACGGGCTCCCGGCAGACGGCGAGCATTCGGTCCCTCAGGTTCAGGTTCCAGTATTCCGGAATGTCGAACTCGGCGTAGAGCGCGGCCTTGCTCGTGCTGTCCGTCACGATAGTTGTGTCCGAGACCTCGACCACAAGGAGCACATCGGCGGGACCGGGGTGGCGTCCCTCGTAGTCACCCTCAAGCGTGCGTAGAACCGCAAAGTCCGGTTCCGGCTCGCTGTGAGGTGCAAGCGTAATTGGAAGTTGGGATTGAACCTCATAACGCTCGCCCATCGCCCGTTGAAGCGCTCGACTAATCCGACGCATTGATATCGCGTGGGCGCTGCCCTGGGTCATCTTGTGTATCAACTCCCCTCGAATCAGCTCAATCCGATCCTCGGTATTGAGTAGACCGAGTCCGGCAAACGAGTGATACTCATCTACTGTCCAGAGTTTGCGTTCGCAGCCGGTATCGACCGCTTCATCCATGCGAACTGGCGTCAATGCGCTCATCATACACCTCTAACCGAGAGTCTGCGATACACCTATTATACATCGCCCAAGACATGAAGAGTCTGTCTACCCATTCGGCAGAATAACCGCCTTGATGACACGCTGAGACTCCACGTCCTGAAGCGCCTGCTCGCACTCGTCCAGCCGGAAGCGCCGCGTGATGAGCGATGTCCAGTCCACCTGCCCGCCGAACCTCCGCAGCACCTCCATTGCGCGCCATACATGACTGAAGTCCGATCCCCAGCAGCCGCGAATCTCGATGTGCTTGCGGTTGATGTGCAGGTGAGGGTTCAGCTCGACTCCACCGTGGTCGGTGTACTGCCCCACTATCACATAGCGTCCCGCGTCTCGGACTAGCTCGCACCCCTCTGGAACTGCCCTGGGATTTCCCGTCGCCTCGATAACCACGTCCACTCCAAGGCCGCCGGTCGCCTCTCGTATGGCCGCCAAACGCTCCTCGCGCGTGGTCTGTATCACGTCGAGGGTAAGGTCCGCGCCGAACTTGCGCGCAGCGTCCAAACGAAGCTCTGGTGAGCCAATCACTCCCACCCAACCTGCGCCACTCAAGCGTGCAAGCGCGCACGCGCTGAGACCGACCGGACCGCTGCCCTGAATCAACACCCGATCGGTAAGCTGAATTCTGGCAAGCTCGACTGCATGGACCGCAGTCGGCAATCCACACCCTCCGCCGATCCATTGTTCAGCGGTCACGCCTTCAGCGAGCGGCAGAATGAGCACGCCGGGCTTCAGGTAGATGTGCTCGCTCCAACCGCCCAGCAGGCCATCTGCCGTGCCGTAGGTGATCCCATACACCTTGCGCTCCGGGCAGCGTGTGGTGGCTTTCAGCACTGTGCAGTAGATGCAGCGGTGGCAGGTCTCGTGGACATCCAGGAAGGTGACGACCTGGCCGACCCGGATCGGCCTCTTCGCGACATCTAGAACCTCGCCGCCAACCTCGATAGCGCGGCCAATCGAGACATGCCCCGGAGTGAGAGGGTACGGCACGCCGGCCAGCCGGCCGTGGCGGAGATGTACATCGGTGCCGCAGACCTCGGCGGCGATGGTTTCGAGGAGAACTCCACCCGGCTCGACCGCAGGTGTTTGCGCTGTGCGAATCTCCACCGGCCTGCCTGGACCCGGGATGACCGCAATGCGCGTCAACTACCGCGCTTCCGACGCATGTAGGAAGCTCGCCACATCCTGTTCGCTCATCTGCGGCTCGCCTGGTGCCACATTGTCCAGCTTTCCGTCCAGCATCCACTTCTCCAGAGTTCCTACCATCTCGAATAGGTGCTCGAATGAGTCCACCACGAAGAGCAGCGGCTGATAATGGTCGATCTCGAAATACTGGTTAACAATCCACTCTAGCTGCACCGGGAAGCGCTGAACTTCTCGCGACTCGATGCAGTGCGCCAGCTCGCCGTATGAGCTGAGGAGCCCACTGCCATACGCTTTGAGGCTGCTTCCTGGTCCTCGCATTAGGCCGAACTCAACCGTGAACCAAAAGAACCTCGCGAGCGCCTTAAAGATGCTCACCACCCTTCGGACCTTCTCGTGCTCATCGGTGATCGACGCGACGATGTCAGCCGCTGTATGCGCGCAGTCTCCAAAGCGGGCCAAGGCATCTGCGAAGGCCAGATCGGTATGCATCGGTACGTGCCCAGCGATGTCGTGGAAGATGTCCGGCTCCGGAAGGTAGTCGAGCGAATCGAGAGGGCGAATCGTAATGGTGGTGGGAAATTCGCGGTTGCGCAGGCAGTCGAAGAAAAGGAACGCGGGGACGTAGCCGCTCACCGGTTTCGCCTGGAAACCCGTGAGAGGGCTCAGGAACTGGTTCACCTCGCTTAGCCGCGGCACCCTATCCGGGCTCAAGCACAAACTCGAGATTCCCTGCTGGAAGCGTGGATTTGCATACTGCTCCCAGCTCCCCATCATGCGCGAGTAGAGCCTGCGCCATGCCTCGTGATTCTCGTCGGAATAGAGCTCGTACGGCTGAGTGATGTAGAGCTCGCCGGACTTCTGTGCGTTTTCGATGAATAAAGCATGGTTTGTGGTGAGGCCCATCATGGATGAAGTCATTCGATAATCCCCTCGGGGTGCGAATAGACGTTGAATGTGTCGCCGCGAAGGAAGCCGATGAGCGTGATGCCGGCCTCCTGAGCGAGGCTGCAAGAGAGGCTGGACGGAGCGGAGACCGAGCAGACGCAGGAGATACCGGCGGCAGCGGCCTTCTGGAGAATCTCAAACCCAGCGCGGCCGCTCACCATCATCACCTTGCCCCGAATGGGCCATTTCTGCTCCAGCATCGCCCAGCCAACGAGCTTATCCACCGCGTTGTGACGGCCAATGTCCTCGAAGACCGCTATCGCACTTCCCATAGGCTCAAACAGCGCGGCTGCATGCAGTCCTCCCGTTCGTTCGAATACCCTCTGCGAGGTGCGCATGGCTTGAGGCAAGCTGACAATCCATTCCGCAGACACAGGTGTAAGGGGAGCCACTCGCCCGACGCACGTGACGATATCGTCAATCATGAGCTTGCCGCAGGCTCCGCACCCGCTGTTTGCAAATCGACGGGTGGTCTGCGGGACCACACGCGCTGCGGCGCCGCGCGAAGTAATTACGTCCGCCACGTTCAGCGCATCGGGCCAACTTGGGTGGGCACAGCGCGTGACGTCGAGGATGTCGGCAGGTTCGCCCACAGCACCCTCGGCAAATGCGAGGCCCGCGGCGAGGTAGGAGTCGTGTCCAGGCGTGCGGATGGTGACCGCGAACGGCTCGCCATCTATGCGCACTTCGAGCGGCTCTTCCACCACGACATCCTGGACCGACTCATACCAACGTCCATGGTCGAACCGCCGCGCGGCTAGCTCAATACGGCTCTCCGGCTGAGGAGGAAGCATACACCTATTATAGGTTCGCGAATCTGGCAGCGTCAACCGAGCTGATTGATCACGGCCCTTCGACTGCTCGTCGGTGAGGTCCTTCGACTCTGCCAGGGTACGGTCCTTCGACTGCTCGACGGAGAGACTGTCAAGCGCTCAGGATGAACGGGTGCGCACACGGGGTGAGCGGAATCAGGTGTTCTGGGTTACGCTCAGAGGACGCGGAAATGGGAGTGCGAAGCGCACCCTACCATGCTCCTGAATCTGAGCATGGTGGGGCGCGCTTAGTGCGGGACACTGGCCAAGCAAGTGGAATCTGGCCCAGATGGACTATGCGGCCGTGGCTATCTCCTCCGGCGGCGAGACCGGTCGGCTTGACTTCTCGGACTGGCGCCGGGCCTTGCGATACCAGACATAGAGGCGACAGTAGTGTCGCGCGAGATAGTGCGGAATGTGGCGATAGTGGAATTGAATGGTTTCGCTCAGGCCCTTCGCCCGCTTCTGGCGATAGGGCAGAATCGTCTCCAGGCGCGACCAGAGTCGAGCCATATCCAGGTCCTTGATGGACAATTCGTAGGTTGGAACGGTCGATGTGTAGCTGTTCCAATCGCTGAACTGCATCCGCTTCGGAAGCAGCCCCTCCTTGAGCGCGCGCCAATACATTGGGGTTCCAGGGAACGGAGTGAGAACCGTGAATCCGCTCTCAACGCCCACCTCGATGGCAAATCGCCATGTCTTCTCTACAGTCTCCCAAGTCTCTTCCGGGGTGCCGAGACAGTAAGTACCGTAGATGTGAAACCCGATCTTGTCACAGATATCGATCTTCTCGCGGAGCTTGTCATTGACCTTGATCTTCTGCCCAATACTCGCCATGCATGCTTCGTCGTTCGTCTCGATTCCCGTGGTGATTACCCGTACACCGGCATCGAACATCTTACGGAGGTTATCTTCGTCGAAGACCTCGACACTGGTTTCGACCGTTGCCTCGAGCTTAACGCCTCGGCGAATAATAGACTCGCACAGCTCGCGCGCATACTTGCGGTTGAAGCCGAAATTCGGGTCGCGGAACCGAATGTGGTAGATGCCATAGGTCTTGTTGAGGTACTCAATCTCGTCCACAACCGCCTCTATGTCGTTACTGCGCCACGGGAGACCTTCCAGCAGCATATAGGGGCACATAGTGCATCCGATCGGGCATCCCCTGCTGGCCTGGATGAAGACGCCTACCTTGGAGGTGTCGCCGCTTCCATCGATGGCATACCGGCCCATTTCGAGGAGATGCCAGGCAGGTCGAGGCAGATCGCTTAGATTCTTGACCTTGATCCACGCTTCTTCCTTATAGGCGTTCTTCTCGCCATCGTAGAGCGCGGAGCCTGCAAGGGGAACGTAGGTCTTGGGTCGGATGACACCCTTCACCTTGCGATAGTCCTGTGCCGTGAGCAGCTCCTCAAAAAGCGCTTCCGGCTCGCCGTAGATGAGGAAGTCGACCCTGCACTCTGATATCCAGTGATCGATGGTAGCCATGATGACCGTGCCGAAGACGAAAACCTTCGCGTTCGGGAGCCGCTTCTTCATGGCGTTTGCAAACTCAAGATCCTGGCGAAGCGAAGGGATAGACAGACGAATTCCCACCCAGAGGTCGTCTTCTGTGGCGGCTTCAATCTTTCGCATACAGTACTCTTCAGCATCGCGATCCCAATGACGGTCCAAGAGCAGGTCGACGAGGGTCGCCTTAGCGCCCACCTTCTCGGCTACGGCAGCCATGTAGAGAAAGTCGATAGGCAGGATGATCGGCATCTCCTGCTCGCCTGGCTTCAGCTTTCTAGACACTCCGATGCCGCCGGAGAACGTTCGCTCATTTGTGAAGCCGCGCAAGGCCGGCGGGTTGATTAAAACGACTGATTGCATATCTTGCTCCCTCTATCCTGCAGGCGCCGACACATGTGGTCGGCACACGGCATAGTATATATCACACACCTCGCGCGCTTGGCGCTCGGGCGTGAATCGTCCCAGCACGGTCTGTCGGGCTTTCGCCCCCATCGCCACTCTCTTGGCGCCATTGCCGAGGAGGTCAACAACCCTCGCCGCAAGAGCGTGCGTGTCGCCCGGAGGCACCAGGCAGCCATCCACCCCGTCGGTGATTATCTCCGGCAGCGCTCCCGATGCATACGCGACCACCGGCTTACTCATTGCCATCGCCTCGGTTACAACCAGTCCGAACGGCTCCTCGGCGCTCGGCACGCAGGTTACATCAAAGTCTGCATACGCATCTACTGTCGGGCTAAGCCAGCCAGCCCAGATAAGGTTAGCTCGAACTCCCAGCTCCTCGGCACGAGCGTTCACCTGTTTGGTGAACGGCTCGGCTGGGTCGGCTTCAAACCCAACGAACACCAACCGCACTTCGGGACACTGCCGTTTGATGGCAGGCAGCGCCTCGACCATATCTAGGTGTCCCTTCCAGAGCAGCACTCGTCCCACCAAGCCGACGATGGGCGCATCCGCCGGTATGTCGAACTTCACTCTTAGCACTCCGGCACTTGCCCTGGCTGGGTCGAACTCTGTTGGGTCCGTTGCGTTCAGCGCGGTATAGACCTTTTCTGTCGGGACTCCTCCATCCACCAGAGTGGATCGTATATAGTTAGAGATTGCCAGGGTCGCGCTGCATCGCTCCATAGCCCACTTTGCGATGCGGCCAAAGTCCGAGCCCCACTTAATGTGCATGTGAAGGATGTTCCTGCAGCCTCCGAACATCGAAACCAGAGTTGAGAGCAGGGCATCCCGGGTGCGATCGGTCGAATGGATGATATCGACCCGCGTGCTCCGGACCATCAAAACCAAACGGATCAGCGCGGCACACATCACCACCGCGGCTCGAGCCGCATGCATACGGCGTACCAACGTCGAGGCACCCGACACCTCATCTCCCAGATTCATCAAGACTGTCTTAACGTTTGGCACTGCCCGCACAGGACCCAGAATCTTATGAAGATCGCTTGCCCGAGAGTTCGTGACAAACGTAACGCGGCACCGCGCTGGGTCCAGACTCCGCATGATTGTAAGATGCACGGCGACATCCGCTCCCAATCCGGAGCGAGTGTTCAGGAACATCACATGCAGCGGCTTTGCCTCTCCTACTCCCACGATGTGTACTGTTCTCCTGCTCCTGCCCAATACGGCGCAACTGATGTTGTGCATGCAGCCGCAAGACAGAGTCTAGGTAGGATTGTTCCACATTCCGGACATTCGACAGATGCTCCGCTCTGGTGACAGTCTACGGGCCTACACTTTACTCAGTGCAATAATCGTGCCAAGTGCTGCCGCTGAACGCGAATGAACGTATTTGCGGTATCCTACGTATGGTCTTGGTGAGGGATGTCGTGCCGCAGAGTCATACTCGGCCCCTCCTTCATCGAGTCAGAATCTGTGCCGCACACATTCAGGATGTACTTGCACGGGTGGGAGCGCTAGTCGCGTGGTCGCCCGGCGAAAGGAGCAGCATATGTTGAAGAGGATTGCAGTTCTGATGGCAGCCGGCGCGGTGCTCGCGTCCGCCGCTCTCGCAGCGCCCCAGGCCAAGCCGGCTAAAGCCGCCAAGGTTAAGGATGCCAAGCTGATCTGCCCGGTCATGGGAGCGCCCATCACATCCAAAGCGAAGGCGTTCTCAAACATTGTCTACAAGGGTACGCGCTACTTTATGTGCTGCGGCGGCTGCCCCGATCAGTTCAATGCCAGCCCAGCAAAGTTCGTGAAGGCATACAATGAACTAGCGAAGAAGGCCAAGAAGACCAGCTCCACTCCGACGACCACCACTCTCACGCAGGTGATGTCCTGCCCAATTTCCGGCGAAGCCGTGAAGGGCAGCACTGGCGAGACCACGACTGTGGCCGGCTACGAAGTTCACTTCTGCTGCGCCGGATGCAAGCCTCAGTTCGACGCCCTCTCAACCGCCGAGAAGACAAACAAGGTGTTGGCACTCGTTAAGAAGTAGACGCATCCCATTGACGGTTGGCACCAGTGCTGCGGAACGGCGCTTTCTGCGCCGTTCCGCGTGTGCATGCCCAGTATGAAGTACCTTGCTCTGTTTACAAAGGGTGAGAGCGCCCGTTGGCTTGGACATCTGGACCTGCTGCGAACATTCGAGCGGGCCATCCGTCGGGCCGAGCTGCCAATTGCCTTCACAACTGGATTCAACCCTCGAGAGAAGCTCTCTTTCGCATCAGCCCTTGCCGTTGGCGTTACGGGCGATGCCGAGCCCATGACAATAGAGCTGTCTTCCGAGATTGCCCCGGAAGTACTGACCAGCCGTCTGAATGCGAAGCTCCCTGTCGGCATCCAGATAGTTGCAGCGGCTGAGATTCCGGACGCAGGCTCTCGAGATCTCATGAATGCCTACACGTGCGCGGTGCTCAGCGTGGTATGTGACGCAGACGCGAATATGACACTGCAAGAGGCTGCGACAGCAGTTGATGCGCTTCTCGCGGCACCCTCGGCGCAAGTAGTGCGCGAGCGAGAGGGGCGCAAGAAGGAGATCGACATAAGGCCGATGATACGGTCGCTATGGTGCGAGAGTCTTCTGAGCCAGAGGCTTCAGCTTCACATGGAGCTCACCATAGGTAATGACGGAAATGCAAAGCCGCAAGAGATTGTCGAGGTTCTTAGTCGGACACTGTCCGGCCTGCGGGTTCGACGTGTGCATCGCCTGCGACTAACCGGGCTGGATGCTCCGAACCTGCTCCAAGGAAACCCCCAGGAGGCGTAGGTTGTCGAAGGAAATAGTAGTAAACGTGGGTGAACGGGAAACGCGCATCGCCGTGATGGAAGACGGCAGGCTTGCAGAACTGCACATTGAACGCGAAGAGCGAGTAGTGGGCAGCCTGTACAAGGCGCGCGTTGAGAACGTACTGCCAGGCATGGATGCATCGTTTGTGGATGTGGGGCTCAGCCGTAATGCATTCCTCTATGTCGGCGATGTGCTTCCGACTTCGGACTCCGGCGCATCGAACGGCGCATCTCCTGCGGACGAGTCGGACGAGCGAGACGAGGACGAGGGAGACGGCGGCGATGAAGAGACCGATCCCGGCGCGGCAAAGACACGCGCAAGACCCCGCAGCATTCGCCGCTCCGTGCTGCGCCAGCAGAAGATATCCGACGTTCTGCGAATAGGTCAGGAGCTGCTCGTTCAGGTCACCAAAGGCCCGCGGGGCACCAAGGGCGCCAGGGTATCGACCCGAATCTCCCTGCCGGGCCGATACATAGTCCTGATGCCCGAGGCAGACAACATCGGAGTCTCGCGCAAGATTGAAGACAACAAGGAGCGAGACCGCCTCAAGAGAATTGGCGAGAAGATGCGCGAGCCGGGCTTCGGCATCATCATTCGCACCGAGGCAGAGGACAAGACCGAGGCAGAGCTAATGGCAGACCGCGACTTCCTGCTGAAGCTCTGGAGACAGGTGCAGGAGACCTCGCGTAAGGTTCGTGCTCCTGCCATGGTGCATCAGGACCTCACGTTAGTCTACAAGACTATTCGCGACATCTTCGGCTCGGACGTCGGCAGGCTGACAATCGACGACGCCACCGAGTACGAGAAGGCAAATGAGCTACTCGAGATGGTCTCGCCAAAGCTTAGAGGCCGAATCCACCTCTACTCATCTGCCGTGCCGATCTTCGACCACTTCAACATCGAGGCTGAAATCGAGAAGACCCTCAAGCGAAAGGTCTGGCTCAGGTCCGGCGGTTACTTGATCTTTGATGAGACCGAAGCGCTGACTGTCATTGATGTAAACACCGGCAAGTTCGTGGGCGGAAGCAACCTCTCCGAGACCATTGTAAAAACGAACCTCGACGCCGCTTCAGAGATTGCAAGACAACTTCGGCTTCGAGACATCGGCGGCATCATCGTGATCGACTTCATCGACATGAACCAGGCGAGAGACCGCCAGCACGTTGCTAAATCGCTGGAAGCGGCGCTTAAGCGCGATAGAGCGAGAACCAAGATATCCAGTGTTAGTCCGCTCGGACTCATCGAGATGACCCGCAAGCGAACCGCGGAAACGATTGTAGACTTTATGACCCAGCCTTGCGAGTATTGCGGCGGGCGCGGAAAGGTGCCGTCAGCCGAGACCATTGCTCTCGCTATCGAGCAGGAGCTCCGCCGAACGGTTGCTACAGACCGCAAAAACCGCGAGGCGCTCCTGGTGGTGTGCCACCCCGACGTCGCAGAGACACTTGTGGGCATCGATGGAGACACGGCAAGCAAACTCGAGCAGGAGCTCATGCGAGCCGTCTATATCCGCGGAGATGCAACGCTGCACATTGAGAAGCACTCGGTGAGTTGGGGCGAGATAACGGAGCTGGACAAGAGATGGAGCAGCCACAAGCGTTCGACGATCCTCGAGTGCGACGTCATCCGCTCCGCCGTTCATCCCGAACCGGCTGTAGTGGGCTGGGCGGATGGATACATGGTAGAGCTAAACGACGGCAAGAAGCTAGTCGGCCAGCGAGTTCGTGCAAGGCTGACTGACGTACGGAGGTCGTTCGGTCAGGCGACCATTCTCGGCAGCGTATCCGCATAGCGGGCGGAGCACAGTGGCGGTAACCTGCGCAATTCGAGTGGGTTGTAGGCTATGAACGGAGTTGCTGCAATCTCTTGTTCCCCGCGACCCGAACATTCGTCCCGCTTTGGTCGTCTGCTGAGTGTTGGCATTGTGAGTCGCGCTCCGACCCACAGGCGATGTCGGCACTATCCGCACGGGAACGAGGGCGACACGGTGGCTATTGAACTCGCTGCAAATCGGGCACAAACACATGAGGAGGATCGCCTTGCGCTTCGGTGTCGTGCGGGCGACCTCGGCGCATTCGATCTGCTGGTTGAGCGCTATCAAGCTCGATTGCTTCGGTTTGCGGTTCGCCTTTTGCGAGATCGCTCCGACGCGGAGGATGCCGTTCAGGAGGCGTTTGTTCGAGCCTACCGAGCTTTGGGCGCATACCGGCCAGACGGGTTCTTCTCAAGCTGGATGTACCGGATCACGCTCAATGAGTGCCGGCGACGGATGCGCAGCAGCCGGCCTACAGTTGGCCTAGATACTATTGCTCCAATGGCTGCTCCAATCGACCTGGTCGCAGGAGCGATGATAGGTGAGCGCAACAGGCAGTTGCGAGAAGCCATTGATGCGCTTCCCGAGCACTATAGGCTCGTGATGGTGCTGTTCTACTTCGAAGAGTTCTCCGTGGAACAGATATCGAAGGCGCTGACCGTGTCGGTTAGCGCGGTAAAGGTCCGCCTGCATCGCGCAAGGGAGCGACTGGCCACGAGGCTCTCCCTCACGGAATAGGTTTGACCACAATGGCAGCTTTGATGGCCGATGATACGGAAGGGTACGCAAAATGAAGTGCACGGCAGCACGAGAACGAATTCATACTTGGCTTGATACTGCGGCAGCTGCCAGCCTTCCACTGGACTTGAAGGGCCATGTGGGAGAATGTCAGACGTGCCGACACTTCATCAGGCAGTGGAACTCCGTAGAGATCGACCTGCAGGCGCTGCACTCGCTGGAGGCGGCAGAACCACTCTACTCGCCGTCAATGGCGAGCGCGGTGCGAGCCAGAGTGTCCGGCTCCCGGCCTGGATGGTCGATCGACCTTGCTCCTCTGCGCGGCATGCTAGCCGCTGGCGCGTGTGCCGCTGCAATTGTCTTATTGAGTGTGTTGATTTGGACTCGTGTTATCTCCGACCATGGTCGTGATAGTCTTGCAACCATTGCAGCTCCCGCCTCTGGTCCGCAACTCGGTACACCTGGAGGCAGATAGGGCGGCTATCACCACCTAAACGGCCATCGAGTCACTTAGCCGCTGCCATGCGCTGATGATCCGGCTGTCTAGGTCCTCCTCCGTGCTCTGCTCAACTCTTCCCTGCTCGTCCAGCCAAGCCACGGTTCGCCGAACTCCCTCTATCCAAGGCACCTGCTGACTGAACCCGAGATGCTCTCTGGCCTTGGCATTGTTGAACACGCTGTGGTATTGGAAAATATCGCGGGTCATACCGGTCTCCGTCGGCGCAAGCTTTACCAAGAGGTCCGTGGGTATGTGAACCGGAACAGCAGTGCCTCCCACCGCCTCGGCAACTCCCTCGGCATACTCGTTCCAGTTCATCCAGGTCTCTCCTGTCACATGGTAGGCCTCACCGAAGCACCGCGCGTTTCCGAGCGAGTTCACGAAGGCCCTGGCAACATCGCTGATGTGGCAAGACGCCCAAAGACTCGATCCATCCCCATGAACCACCACGGGCAGCCCACGCCGAATCCGGTCGATGTACTGCGTGCATGCGCCCAGAGAGTGTACGATGCCCCCGCCCTCTCCATACGTGTGAGAAGGGCGAATAATCGTAACGGGAAACCCCGACTGCCTGTACGCGGCGAGGAGGGCGTCTTCGCATGCACCCTTGTTCGCGCCATACGTGCTTACCGGCGTGCGAGGTTCCTCCTCGGTGGCAGGCAGCCGGCTCAGCGGACCGCCATAGACGCACACTGTGCTGCAAAACACGACGTGCTTCGCGCGACCCTCAAATGCGCGGATGAGGCTCGCCGCGTCCTCCGGCACGAAGCCAATCATGTCGATCACAGCATCCCATCGGCTGTCTGCCATACGCGCCTCGAACTCCGCGTATTGCTTTCGGTCACCCGAGATAACGCGAGCGCCCTCTCCCGCCCGGTTTGGCGTCTTGCCGCGGTTGAAGTGGGTTACTTCGTCGCCTCTCGCCAGAAGCTGCCGGGTGATTTCCGTACTTATCAGACCGGTGCCGCCGATTATGAGTACTCTCATCTAGGTCTCGCTCCTCTGTGTCTGTTCGTTGCTGACAAGCCGCGCAATTGGATCGGCATAGATTCCAGGGACACTCCTGGGAATCTCAACCGCGCCGACCGCCTTCGCATAGAAGCCAACTGGACCTGCTCCACCGATGATGCCGTAGGCATACCCCATCTCGCGCATGGCCCAAAGGCACGAGAGCAGCAGGGCCTTGCCGGCGCCGATGCCTCGGTGGGCTTCCGATACTCCTGTTGGACCGAAGAATCCGCGCCGCGTACACTCGTAGGCCCCGAAACCGATGATCTCGCCGTTCTTCAGGGCGAGTTGCACCGAGATTGGCTTGTTTGCATATCCCACCGATATCTCATCCGCCCAGCCCTGCGAGAAATTGTGAACCACGAAGTCGGCAATGAGGCTAATCTCGTAGGGTCGGGCAGGCCGAATGACGATGCCGGCCTCTTTCAAACTCTCTAGTGTGGGTCCTAGCGGAGGAAGCTCCAACAGGTGAACCAGCATGTCCGGCATGTGTTAACTCTCCAGAAGGGTGTTGATGAACCCGAGCAGATCGATCGGCGTCCCCGAGGCTAGGTGAGCGGTTGCTTCTAGCCAGGCCCGCCCTTCTGGGGCGACGAATCGCATTGGTATTCGAAACGTCCATGGTTCTGTGATGTCGGACTCAACGCTCAAGGACACCAGTTTACCGTCCAGGACACGGCCCGATAGAGTTGCGCCTCTGCCGCCCTTCAGTTTCTCGAAGGTTAGGTTGGGGAGTGTCTCTGGGACTCCGGACAGTAGGTGGGTTGCATCGTCGGATACTCGCACCACGAGGGAGTGAAGCGCATAGAGCCAGCCCCCGCAGCCCGTTGTAAACCAGGGTACCTGCACAACCCCATTTCGGTCCACGTGTTCGTTTGGGGAGACGAACGGCCCTGCCGATTCTGGACCGCGAACAATCGCGTCCCAGGCCAGATCCGGCCGATTCTGAATGCAGTGAACCGCCGCGAGATGCCCAGCAGTCCACATCCATGCCGAGCCTCGGAAGACCTCTGAGTCGCCTGGACGCCAACCTCGCGGGGTTCTGCATGCCTCATGGACTCTCGCCGCCGCCGCAAGTGCATGCTCCGAGGCAACATCGACACCGAACGGAAACGTAACGCCAAGCACGGACATATGATTTGCACGACCATCTGGAATGGTGTAGCCCTGATTTCTAATGGTCTCAGCCTTCTGGACACCTGCAAGTTCGTCGGCTAGGCGCCTCCATTCGTCGAGCTGCTCGGTCTTCAGGCCAAGAATCTCCGCGGCATCTGCCGCCCATCTCAAGCTGAAAATGGCTGCCGAGACGGTAAACGGACCGTTGCGCACGGGCCCAACCGACTCGTCGAAGTCGACGCACGGCCTACAGCCCAGCGTACCACTTGCGTCTCGCTCCAGCACTGCATTCTCGAAATATCGACCAATCTCACGAACCACCGGATAGAGTTCGCGGAGCGTGGCAAGGTCCGCGGTGTACTCCCACAACGCTTTGATGCACACCGAGAACTGGCCCAGATGAAACCGCTCGGTGAGCCAGTTTCCGTGCGGATCGCGCTCCTCTCCCGTCTCGGTGCTGCTCCACGGGTAGAGCGCGCCAATCCCCTTGCCGCGCACTAGCGCCCTTCCAAGCGTCATGAGCCTAAATCTGGGAATGCGAACCGCTAGGTCCACGTAGTCGCCCGACAGAAGGCCCAGAAATGGGTACATCTCGTCGTGAAAGGCGCCGCCGCCCCAATAGGTCTCCGAGAGCGTGGGAGGTATGGACCAGTCGGTTGCCTGGCAGCGCATGGTATACAGCGACATAGTGCGGAACTGGTCAACAATCTCACATCCCGTACTAAGCGTGCTTCGGCTCCAGAAATCGCCCCATGCATGGTCGCTTTCGGTCCGCAGGTCGTCCACATCGCCCACGGAGACTGGAAAGTCGTACGTCTCGCGGTCGGAGAACTGCACCGCTATTCGTATACGATAGTTGCTTCCCGGAGCGAGCAAGCCCTCATGGGTCAAGCACACGGCGCTCGATGAACGGACAGGCGCACCCTGGATACCGTCACCGTCAGACATGAACCTCAGCTGTCCCAGATGGTCCTCCAGCTCATAATCAAGAACGAGGCACTCGCGTTCCTCCTGCCATTCCGCTGGCCTGGCCCACGAAATGTCCAGACAGACAGTCCACTCAAGTTCGAGGGTTTCGGCAGACCCGTTTGTGATCTCCGTTTCTGCCAAGAAGACGTTTCGGTGCAGGCAGACTCTGCTGACTGTCACCTCCGACACGCCACTATGGGTCAACGTGCTCCGCACGCAGCCGGTTTCAGGCACGATGGTCTGGGTCCAGCTCTCGCACTTTTGTTCCTGACCGTTGACCTTGATTACCCGCGAAAGCGAGCCGAAGTTCGTAAGGCGATGCCTCGGCCCGTGCATCCGTCTGCCGGCCCACACGAAGGACTGTGTTCGGTGTGCCACTACATCGACGCTGCGCGTGGCTTCGTGAAATCCACTGGGCGACAGAGTCGTGCAGATGGCGCCGTTCCCAACAAGCGCTGAGACGACTGTATCATCTGTTGTCGGGTCGAGCGAAGGGAAGTAGCTCATTGGGTGAAGTGTCGGGTACCTTGTCTCAGGCGGAATTCGACCGTACCTCGGTAGGTTCTAGCCCGACAGCGAATCCCCTGCACTGAACTGGAGCAACACTATGGTCACGACACTTCCGAGCGCCCTGCTTGGGCGAACCAACCTTCGGGTAAGCACTATCGGCTTTGGCGCGCTGGAGATTGGCAGGGACTGGGGACTGGGCGACGACAACGCCCGCAGCAGACCTGACGAGGGCCAGACCGGAGCGACCCTCAACGAGGTCCTCGACCTAGGCGTCAACCTTATCGACACAGCCAGAGCCTACCACCGCAGCGAAGAGCGTATTGGGAAGTTCGCAGCGGGCCGACGGTCCGAATATGTGCTCGCCAGCAAATGCGGCGAGCACAGCAGCGAACCCAACACGTACTATGACTTCGCGTACCAGGCAGTGAGCGACTCAATCGATCTCAGCCTTCGCCTTCTGTGTACCGATCATCTCGACCTGATTCAAATTCACTTTGGACCAGACCCGGAGAGCGTCCTGGACTCCGGTGAGACCGTTCGCGCCATGCGTGACGCGCAGCAGAGCGGCAAGGTGCGCTTCCTTGGCGCATCGCCTCCAAGGCACCTGATAGACCGATGCGTCACGAGCGGCGACTTCGACGTGGTGCAAGTCGCATTCAGCCTGCTCGACCAGGGCGCATCGGATTCGATTGCTCGGGCAGCCAACTCGGGAGTGGGCGTGCTCATCCGAAGCGGTCTCGGGGCGGGGTGGCTCACTCCAAAGGCATGCGCCGAGCCCGAGGAGAAGCGACCGGAGAAGGTTATCAAGCTCCTTGAGTTGACAAAGGGTGACGGTCGCCTCCTGCACGCGCTCGCACTGCATCATGTGGTGAGCACGCCGGGCGTATCCTCAATACTTGTGGGCTCAAAACATGCATCGCACGTCAAAGAGTGCATTGACCTGCTGTCGACGCCGATCGACGCCGACATGCTCGAGCAGGCCCGGTTCGTGGGACGTTGACGCGAGGTCCTAGTTCAACAAACGTCCAGTGCATCTTCGCGGCTGCACTCTTGTGTGCCGGCGCCCACGCAGTCGAGGTCGACTCAGCAAGTCTAGTCCGGCAGCTTCGCTTTGCGCCCTATCAATACGATGCGACCCTGCCGCTGCGAACCACAGAGAAGCGGATGCCTGACAAGCTTGTAACTCAGACAGCGCTTCGGGCTCGGTGGCGCGTGGAGTACTCAAGCATTCACGATGCTAGAGTGCCGGCAATCTTCTCGCTGCCGACAAAGAGGCAGGCCAAGGCGCCTGCCGTCATCCTCCTTGCAGGATCGGGCGGCCACAAGGACTCGGACTACGTGCGCATTGCCGCAGACCTGATGGCAACCCTGGGATATGCATCTCTCTCAATCGACGCCCAGTATCACGGAGAGCGCTCAACGCCCGGCGGCGACGGCGATTTCCACTTCATCCAACTAAACGCAAACCGCGATGCGTGGATCCAGACCGTGGTGGACCTCCGGCGGGCCGTGGACTATCTGACGTCGCGGCCTGATATCGACCCTGATCGAATCGGCTTCCTCGGCTTCAGCCAGGGCGGTATGGTGGGCGGCACGTTCATCGGGGTCGAACCTCGCATCCGCTCCGCTTGCCTCGCTATTCCCGGCGCAGGCTTCGTGGAGTACGCCCGAGGCATGGCGGCGCTTCGCTATGCAGCAATGGCCGAGGTGATCTTCCCGCCGCTAGGCGTGCTTCGCTTCGCACGGCAGGCCACCATGTACAATACAGTAACTGGCGCGACGCTCGAAACCAACGCTGAACTCTGCGATCCAATCCACTTCGTAGGTGGCTTTGCCCCGCGCAAACTCCTTATCTTGGCCGCAACGAAGGACGAACTCATTCCCCGCGCGGCCACGCTTGCGCTCCATAATGCAGCGAGAGAGCCGAAGCAGCTCGTATGGTTCAATTCCGGGCACGTGCTGCCGCCGACTGCCCTAGTGGTGAACTGCAAGAGGTTCTTCAGTGAGACACTTGGCAGCCGGTAGGCCGGTCCAATCGTATCGCCAGGAGGCGGCAAGGTGCGTCCCTACGCTGCAGCACGCTCAGCCGCGACCCTTGTAATAGGCTTGCGGCCTGCCCGAACTCGCAGCGGAAGCTTAGCCTGCAGCCGGTCCATTCTGTCGCGCAGTGCGCCCTTCACGCTGTAGGCATCAACCAGCGGCTCCCACTCGCCATACCACGCAGCGACTCGGCCGAAGGCTCGGCAGGCGGCTCCAGTCTCCCCTCTATCCAGCAGGCACTCGATATCGGCCAGATCCTGATCAAACTCATCCATCATGCCGGCGAACGTGACAGCCTCGTGTACGTCATGCATTTCAATTTCCCCAAGTGCCATACTCTGTAGAGCGCCGAAGAGGGCAAACGCGGCTCGGCGGCGTAATGGCGATGTATTCAAGTCTCATACTCGTTGGAGAGACGCAAATGCGGAAAGCAGATGCAGGCCTTTGTCAAAACATTTTGCTGCACCACCGCTTGGTGTGCCTCCGGCAAACCATTTTTGAGAACTGTTTCCGGATTCGCGGCGCAGAAAAGAGTGTATGGGTGAGCGAGCAAGGCGTCGGGCGGTGAGCGGCGGCGGCACGGAGTTCCTGCGGCCGATTGCACGAGCAGACTACGCTCGTGAAGCCGAAGTGGAGGCGGACATCGTGCGTCTTTTGGCACTTGCGCCGGCGGCGCTAGCGGAAGCAATTAAGAGCACGGACTTCCGAATGTCCGGCACTCCGCGCATGGAAAGCCTGGTCTATTTGCTGCGCGAGTGTGTCTGGTCGGATGACAAGAATCAGGAGAAGCGCTACTGTAAGCAGCTCATCCTGCGGAGTACAGGGCGCATCCGCAAGCTGCTCCAGCCCGTGTCTTGGATGGGCGCGGACGCGCTGCAAGAGATGGAGCAGGAGATTGTCGTGCGCTGTATTGAAGTCTGGCAAGATACGGGCGAGAAGCAGTCGTTCTGGGAGGTTCGATTCTTCTTCGCGCTGGATAGGCTCGTCCACTCGGTTATGCAGCACGCAGCGGCGGAGCGGCGCCGGTCGATTCCTCTGGAGCGAGTTGACGACCTGGCGGGCGCCGGCAACGCACCCAGCGAGTCCGCGGCGATTCTGGACAGCCTGACCATAAGGCAGGCGCTCGCCGGCATGCCCGCAGCGGCGAGAATGGCATTTGTTGGAGTGAACCTGTTTGGGCTCACTCACACCGAGATTGCCCACAAGATGGGCGTAACGGATAGAACCGTTCGCAACTATTTGAGTACAGCCGTTGCCTACCTGCAGAGAACCTGCAGCAGCCTGGAATAGAGGATTATCATGGACGATCTAAATAGAGTACTTGCAGCATTTCAGGACTCGTACCCGAGCCCAACTCGCGACTCGGTGGCCGAATGGTCTGCGAGATACCCGCAGTTCGCCGCTGAACTGCGGGACGCGGCGCTAAGCCTGGTGGTAAACGGGCCGGCGCAAGAAGAGTTTGCGGAAGACGCGGACACCAAGCGGTACCTGCAGTATGCAGGAAACCACTACCGGAAACAGGCTGCGGCTCAGCTTGCCTATGCGGAGCCGAAGTCTGGACATATGATGGTTGCCGAGAGCGCGTCGCCGTTTCACGCGGACCTTCTGGGCATGGCCCACCATGCCGGCCTCAGCGCTTCGGATCTGGCATCTAGGCTGAATCTCGGACTGCCGGAGATTGCAAAGCTGAGCCAACGGCTGTTCTTGGCGTCCACGATTCCTGCATTGCTGATCGAACGCCTAGCCAGTGCGGTCAAGTCTACGGTTCAGAGTATCTCGGACTATCTAGCCCTTCCGCCCACGCTTGTCTTGTCAGCGGACTTCAAAGCGCGGAGTGCGCCCCAGGTTCCGGAGCAAGCCTCATTTGCGGACAGTATTCGAATGGCTGAGCACCTTACCTTGGAGCAGCGGGAGTTCTGGCTGATTGCCTGCACAGGCTCGGATACTCTGGAGAGGAAGTAACGTGCCAAATGCCCCGGAGGTCCGGCGCGCGGCACGGTCGCTTCGAATGCGCGCACTCGCGACGCTCGCGACGGACCCAGACCTGCCAATGGCGGCAGACGTCGCTGCTGCCGGGCTTCGGCTAAGCGACATCTCTGAATTCGCGCTCGACAGGCGTGACCCTCTTCTGGCCGGCGCCGACGGGGTGCTCGATAGGGCGACGCGCTCCGTCTTCCGACGAAGCGACATGCCCGCGGCCACGCGGGCCTATCTCCTGGCGCATGAGCTGGCGCACTTGCACCTTCACTCAGATGACGAGGCGAGTCCGACTACTGCTCGCCTCTACAACGACGGCCACGAGGCCGTCGAGCGCATAGTGGGCTACAGCCCCGCCCAACGCCGGGAAGGAGAGGCTAATGGATTCGCTGCGGAGTTACTTGCGCCTCTGGGTATCGTGGGCAAGATGCTGTGCGACGGGCTTGGCTGCGGTGAGATTGCGTCTCGGCTTGGCGTATCGGAGTCCGTCGTCCTCTCCCAGCTCACCGAGGCGTTGGGCGCATCGAACGCCGTCGACGATGCTGTGCAGGCTGCAAAGCCTCCCAAGTTGCCGCTGGAAGCCGCGAGCTTGGATGAGGATCAAGACGCCGCCGCTCGCTTCAAGAAGGGACCCCTGCTGGTGGAGGCAGGCCCTGGAACCGGCAAAACGCGGACGCTGATTGCACGAATTGGCGTGCTGATCAAAGCAGGGACGCCTCCCGAGAGAATATTGGCGCTCACGTACTCGAACAAGGCGGCGAACGAACTGCGCGACAGGCTTGCGGTTCTTGCACCAAGAGAGGCAAACCGCATTTGGACGGGCACATTTCACGCCTTTGGACTTGACTTGCTCCGCCGTTTCGGGAGCTCAATTGGTCTCCCGCTGCGCCCAAGGCTGCTCGACCGCGCACTCTCTATCGAGATGATTCTGGACCACCTCGACCGATTCTCTCTGGATGCCTACCTTCATCCTCACAATCCGGCGCTCGGGCTCGCGGACCTGCTCGGCGCAGTCTCGGCCGCGAAGGACGAGATGATTGGTCCCGGCGAATTCATGGCTCTGGCCGCGGCCTCCATGACCGACGAGGTAACCTCAGACCCAAAGGCAGTGGAACTCGCGCGGTTCTATGGGGAGTGGGATAACTTGCTGCGAGACACAGGCTCGCTGGAGCTCGCCGACCTCATCATGCGAACGGCGGAGATGCTGGAGACCGTGCCGGATGTGGCATGCAGAGTTCAGGCCGAGTGGCCTCACATCCTAGTGGATGAATATCAAGACATCAATCGCGCAAGCGCTCGAATGCTCAAAGCCCTGTCTGGAGATGGATCGGGCCTCTGGGTCGTGGGCGATGCCGCGCAGGCAATCTACCGGTTTCGGGGCGCCTCGCCGGCGAATGTCTCTGAGTTCGAGCGAGACTATCCTTCGGGCAGCCGCATCCTGCTTCGGACAAACTACCGAAGCCGGCCTGCAATCG
>VFKD01000716.1 GCA_009885735.1 bacterium | reverse complement strand
TATGGAGAATGGAGAACGCACATCGTTGCCACAGCGCAGCCGATCAAACAGGCGCCTGTATAGCGACAATTACTTTTCCGGTCTGACGACAATTAGAATTCCCGGATAAAGAGGGGGTAGATTATCGCAAGTCTCCGTAGGAGGGGGACTTGTGATGGTCACGGATCGGCAGGCGAAGCGGTTGTGGCGGGCGTTGGCGTCGAGGAAGACGCTGGCGCAAGCGGCGGACAAGGCGAACATGGACGAGAAGACGGCCCGGAAGTATCGGCAGCTCGGGCGACTGCCCAGCGAGGTTGCTCCCCAGCGGACATGGCGGACCCGGAATGACCGGTTTGCCGAGTTCTGGCCGGAGGTGTTCGAGCAGTTGCGAGAGGCGCCGGGCCTGGAGGCCAAGACGCTTTTCCAGTGGCTGCAGGGGAAACATCCGGGGAAGTTCGACGACTCCCAATTGCGTAGCTTTCAGCGGGGCGTGAAGCGCTGGCGAGCGACCGAGGGTCCGGCGAAGGAAGTGTTCTTCAGTCAGGTGCATCATCCGGGACGGCTGTGCGCCTCGGACTTCACCCACATGAAGAGCCTGGAGATCACGATCGGCGGCCAGGCGTTCGACCATTTGGTCTACCACTGGGTGCTGACGTACTCGAACTGGGAATCGGTGACGATCTGTTTTTCAGAGAGCTTCGAGAGCCTCAGCGAAGGACTTCAAAACGCCGTCTGGGAATTGGGTGGCGTGCCCCAGCGGCACCGCACGGATCGCATGAGCCTGGCGGTGAACAACGCCTCGACCGAGAAGGAGTTCACGGATCGGTACACGGGCCTGCTCGGCTACTACGGCATGGAGATGGAGAAGATCCAGGCCGAGGAACCGAACGAGAACGGCGACGCCGAGCAATCGCACCGCCGGTTCAAGGAGAATGTCGAACAAGCCTTGTTGCTGCGTGGCAGCCGGGACTTCCTCTGCCGGGAAGCCTATCAGCAATTTCTGCGGGAACTGGTGGCGAACCGAAATGCGGGTCGTCGGAAACGGCTGGACGAGGAGTTGCCCCAATTGCGACGTTTGCCGGAGCGACGACGGGAGAGTTGCAAGCGGCTCCCGGTCCGGGTGGATACGGGCAGCCTGATTCATGTGGACCGGAACGCCTATTCAGTTCCCAGTCGGTTGGTCGGCGAGAGAGTCGAAGTGCGGCTGTACGTGGAACATGTTGAGGTTTGGTACGCCCAGCAGGAGGTGGAGCGATTTCCACGTTTGCGTGGACGGAACAAGCACGACGTCAACTATCGGCACATTATCGACTGGCTGGTGCGGAAGCCAGGGGCATTTGAGAACTATCGCTATCGAGAAGACCTGTTTCCCACCAGCCGCTTCCGCATGGCTTATGACGCCCTGCGTGAAGCACAACCGGAACGAGGACATAAAGAGTATTTGGGAGTTCTCGCTCTGGCAGCTCGCCAGAGCGAGACGGCGGTGGACGAGGCGTTGCGAACGCTGCTATCCAGCGACCGAGGCGTGAGCCGCTCGGCGGTCGAAGAATTGCTCCATCGAGCGGAGATGATCCCGGCGGTCACCGACGTGACCGTCGAAGACGTAGACCTGTTGGATTTCGATGAGTTGTTCTTGCACAAGGAGGTGTGGGATGGGTTCCAAGGAAGATGTGAAGGAGAGGTTGATGGCCTACTTGCGGGAACTGCACTTGCCGACGTTTCGGGAATGTTTTGAGGAACTGGCCCGCCGGGCGGCCCAGGAGACGGCAAGTTACGAGCAGTACTTATTGGAGTTGGTTGAACGGGAATGCCAGGTCCGCTTGGCCAAACGGACGGAACGATTGTTGCGTGACTCACGGTTGCCGCTGGAGAAAGACTTGGCGAGCTTCGACCTGGGACGGCTTCCCACGAAAGTCGCCCGGCAAGTGCGGACGCTCTTGGATGGCTCATTCGTGGACCGGCGTGAGAACCTGCTGTTGTTCGGCAAGACCGGCACGGGAAAGACGCATCTGCTGTCGGCGATCTCTCAGGAATTGGTCCGCTCGGGACGCAAGGTGATCTTCGCACCATGCAGCCTACTGGTGCAGGACCTGCTGATAGCCAAACGGGACCTGAAGCTCAGCCGAGCACTGAAGAAGCTCTCGGCGTTCGAGGTCTTGGTGATCGACGACATCGGTTACGTGCAGCAGAGCCGGGAGGAGATGGAGGTGCTGTTCACGCTCTTGGCGGAGCGGTACGAGCGGGGCACGGTGATGCTGACTAGCAACCTGCCCTTCTCCAAGTGGGAAGCGAT
>VFKD01000609.1 GCA_009885735.1 bacterium | reverse complement strand
GCGGACGGCTTGCTGCCCGACAGGCGCGACCTGAAACTCAGCCTGCCCGGAGGCTATCGACCGTGGACCTCGTGGCCACCCTCGGACCCACGCATCGCGTGGGCAAGTGTGGTGCTCCAGCCCTACATCAAGAACTACGACATCTTTCTCTGCCCCGGAATCGGCACTTCGTCACTCGGTGGAACGGTGCAAGTGCAGCAGGCGCTCGATCCCGGTCCAAACTCGCCGCGCACCAACTACTGGATGTGGCGCTTCGACCGTCCGAACGATCCGATCCCTCTGGACAACCTTTGGGGCAAGATGGACGAGCAGGCAGTGAGCGATCTACAGGCGGCGAAGAATCCACAAGCCGGCTTTCCCGAGGGTGTGGCAGAGGTCGAGATGGTGGTGGATCCCTACTTCCCTCGCACCATCCCCTCAGTGTCCGCGGACCTCAAGGGCAAGTCAGTCCACTTCGGCGGCCGGAACAGGCTGTTCCTGGACTGGCACGTTAAGTACCTTCGGGACCACAGAACGAACTAGACGCCACGCTGCTGTGAGCATGTCGCATCACCCCTACTGCCTTCGAAGCAGCCGTCGCAGCTTTGCGACCGTGTGCGTGTGGGCGGGGTCCTCTCCCAGGTTGCGGCGCTCCTTCGGGTCCTTGTCGTGATCATAGAGCTCCACGCCCTTGCGTCCCTCATCCCACTCGGTGTACCGATATCGCTCCGTCCGCACGCTTCGCCCCATCATCGGCCCGCGCGAGACCTGAGTGTACGCCGCATGGATCCACTTCGCCCTTGGATTCTCCAGCAGCGGCTTGAGGCTGTTCCCCTCGGCTCCGGATTGCGGCATGCCGCAAAGGTCGGCTAGCGTTGGGTACAGGTCCAAGAGCTGAGCGGTTCGCCCGCAACTTCTCCCGTTTCCCTTCGCTCCTGGAGCGTATATAACCATTGGCACCCTGGCAGATTCTTCGAACAGGCTCATCTTCTGCCATTGGCCGTGCTCACCCAGGCTCCAGCCGTGGTCGCCGAAGAGAACCACTATGGTGTTCTTCGCGAGGCCAAGTCGGTCGAGCGCGTCCAGCAGCCGTCCAACCTGAGAGTCCATGTATGAGATGCTAGCGTAGTACGCCCTAGTGAATGTCTTGAGGTCCTGCTCACTCGCGCCGTAATTGGGAGGATTGACGGTGAATGCTGCGCTGGGCACTCCGTCGCGGACGTTTTGAGGCTCACGTGGAAGATCAATCTTGTTCATCGGGTAGAGGTCGAGCCACTTCTGGTTTGTTACGCACGGGACATGGGGCTGATAGAATCCAACCGCCAGGAAGAACGGCTTGTCCTTGCGCTCCTCCAGAAGCCGGATTGCCTCTGTTGCGACTCTGCCGTCCGTCTGCTGCTCGTCCGGCGCATCCGACTGATACCAGGTGAGCGCTCCTCCGATATTCGTACCGCCGGAGTAGTTAACGACGCGCTGCACCTCGTCCCGCTCCGCTCCGCGCGGGAAGAGGGCAAGCTGCCAGGAGGGAGGATCGTCGAATCCTGGCGTCCCGATCTGATTCGGCACGCCGTAGTGGAACAGCTTCCCTACCCGGGCCGCGAAGTAGCCGTTATTGGAGAATACCTGCGGCAGCGTGGCGACGTCCGGCAATGCCTTGCGGAAGTGGGTCGAGTTCTCCAATACGCCCATGGTGTCGGGTCTGCGCCCGGTGAGGAACGATGCGCGGCTCGGGTTGCAGAGCGGGAACTGGCAGTAGGCGCGATCAAAGCGCACACCCTTCCGAGCCAAGCGGTCGATGTTCGGCGACTTCACCAGCTTGTGGCCATACGTGCCCAATGAGTTGTTCAGGTCGTCCACCGCGATAAACAGTACGTTGAGCTTTGCCGCATCTTCGGCATAGGATTGCGATGAGACTATCGATGCAACCAATAGGACGAATACCACGCGCAGACATCGAACCATGTTGCCACCTCCCAAACGTCTCGTTGTCGAGCGGCCACTCGCTCGCCCCGTCCCTTGGTTCTGCGAGAACCACGGACATATCCTTCACGCCCGTTCCTCTCTCCCGTCCACTTGCTACAACCGGCAATCCGTGATACACTCATTCCCACATACGTTCCACGTGCGTTTTGCCGACAATATCACTAGGCGGCAGAGTTTTTTCGTTTTGGAGGCGGCATGACCTATAAGTATTTGGTCCGCGCCATTCCGGTCTTCTTGCTGTGCGTAGGGTGCGGCGGAGGCGGAGGCAGTGCGATTTCGGTTCGAGTTTCACCAAGTTCAGCCACGGTTGCGTTGGGGGCAACCAAGACGTTCGCGGCCACGGTGCGCAACACGCCGGTCACCACGGTAACCTGGTCGGTCCAGGAGGGTGCGGCTGGCGGAACTATTAGCGCCGACGGACTCTACACGGCGCCTGCTGTGGTCGGCGTCTATCACGTCATTGCAGCGAGCACTGCCGACCCCACCAAGACGTTCACGTCAACCGTCACAGTTCCCGTGGGAGTTGCGGTATCGCCCACAACGGCTACGATGACTCTGTCCGACACACAGACCTTCACAAGCACCGTCACGGGCTCGACAAACACCGATGTGGTCTGGAGCATCCAAGAGGGCTCGGCAGGCGGGACCATCACAAGCGCGGGCCTCTATAAAGCCCCGCTCAGCGGAGGCACGTTCCGCGTGGTAGCTACCTCGGCAGCGCTGCCGAAGGGAACCGCCACTGCAACGGTTACCGTCACCGTCGGCTCCGGATCGGGGACCATCAAATGAGATACCGACAATCACTGTCGATCACTCCCCTCTTATTTGCGCTCGGCGCCGCCATTGCTCTGGCAGGCTGCGGCGGGGGTGGTTCCTCGTCCTCCGAGTTTGGCAGAGCCAGTGTGACCATCGAATGGCCCACAGAATCCCGCCTGATCCCGTTGGCGGCAAAGAGCATCAAGATTGAGATGAAGCGCGGCACGGAGGTATTCGTATCGAAGACCATTGCGCGGCCCTCCAGCGGGGGGACGGCAACGGTACTGTTCGACCGCCTTCCTGTAGGAGCGCTAACCGCGATTGCAACCGCCTTTCCGCTTGCCGGCGCGGCCGGAACGCCACAGGCGACCGGCACAACACCCCTTACGGTTGAGGCAGGTAAGGTCGCGTCGTTCACGGTTACCATGAACAGCACCATCGATCATCTGGAGTTGGCGCCCACTGCGCCGTCGGTGGCAGTTGGCGCCACGGTCGCATTCACGATGACCGCCAAGGATGCTGCGGGCAGCGTGGTTCTAACCGCGCCAAGCAAGCTCACATGGACCAGCGACAAGACGGGGCGCGCAACCGTCGACACGAACGGTGTAGCCAAAGGCGTTGCGCCAACGGGCATCACACCTGGCGCCGCAATCATCACCGTCAAGGACACGGAATCGGGCAAAACCGCATCGGCTCCGCTCATTGTCACATCGTCTGCGGTGGTCACGGTCTCTCCCAACCCAACCAATGTCGCCATTGGAGACAAGAAGACCTTCACTGCCGCAGTGACCGGAGCAGGCACGGCTACGACCGTTACTTGGAGCGTCGTGGAAGGCGCCACTGGCGGAACGATTACCGGTGCCGGAGTCTATACCGCGCCGGATGTGGTGGGCACCTACCACATCAAAGCCATCAGTGACTACGACACATCAAAAAGCGGTGAAGCCACTGTGAACGTGCAGTCAGGCGGCACTTCCGTGATAGTTAAGTGAGGGGATCCATGAAGTACATTCGGGTGCTGCCGATAGTCGCAGCAGGGCTCTTGGTGGGATTGGCTGGCTGCGGGGGCGGTTCATCCCCTGCCGGTGGCACCGGGCGAGCGAAGCT
>VFKD01000736.1 GCA_009885735.1 bacterium | reverse complement strand
TTGGTACTTCGGCCTAGAACACGTGCCCAATGCTGAAGTGGGTGCGGGAGCCATCGCGGCCAAAACCTTGGTCGATGCGAATGGGACCGATGGGAGTGACAACTCGGAGGCCGAAGCCGAAGCCTGCATTCGGCTTGAAACCACTGTGCTGGGTGAAGCCCGCAAACGTGACCGACTCGTATGGCCCGCCCCACGCATCGCCCACGTCGGCAAATACGACACCGGTGAGACTGGAGGCAAGTGGAGAGCGAAACTCCACCGATCCCAGAAACATGTTCTTGCCCCAGAATCGGTCCTCGCGGTATCCGCGTAGCGATTCTGCTCCTCCCACAAAGAACTGTTCGTAGAACGGAAGCGTGCCGGTCGCGAACCCTGCCAGCACCCGAAACGCGAAGATATTGCGCTTATCCTTGAGCTTCTTGCGAGGCCCTTGTGGGCTCAGGTATCGCCTCGCATCAAGCTGCAGCTTCTGGTAGGTAACTTGGCCCACCACGCCGCCGATCTGGCCTGCTTTTACGGGCTTCAGGTCAGCAGAGCCGATATCGATTGCCGCAACTTCATAGCCTCCGCTCGCGGGTTCCAGGTCGATGTCTCGTGTATTGTGAGTCAGCTTAAGCGACAGAGCGGCGAGGGGGCCGTTCTGGAGTGCGATGGCGTCCTCGGTGCTCAGATCTACGTTGCTCACCTTCACATTGTCGTAGCGCAGCCCGACGAATGCTCGAGTGGTATCCGTGAGCGGCCTGGAGACGGTGAATTGCGCGCCAGTGTGAACCTCGAAATAGTCGTTGGTGGTGCCTGCTCCCCCGATGCCTCCCACGCTGCTGATGCCTTGGCCGAAGCGATAGACTGTCTTGTCGTATGCGTTCACAGAGAGCGAGGTATGTCTGCTGTCGAGCCAGGGCTCGGTGAAGCCCACCTCAAGACTGTTGCGGTTTGCAATTCCGCCTGTGTCCCACCGCAGGCTGATCTGCTGTCCGCGGCCCATGAAGTTCTCCTCGCCCAGTTCAGCGCCGCCCACGAGGCTGTTTCTGCTGCTATACCCCACAAAGACTGAGACTGTGCCGGTGCGTCTCTCCTGCACATTCAGGGTGATATCAACCTTGCCGATCTCGCTCTGAACGATGGCAGGGGAGACGTCCTCGAAGAGATTAGTATTGAAGATGCGGTTGATGTCCTTGCCGAACTGGTCCACGTTGAAGTAGTCGCCCTGCTTGAGCTTCATCTCGCGGGTCACCACGACCTCCCGAGTTTTCCGAGCGCCCACCACCTTTATCTTGTTGACCACTCCAACGATGATGGGCAGGTTTAGGATGCCCTTCTCCAGCACAACGTCGCTCGATACAAGCGCTGTGTAACCCTTGGATGTGTAGTACTCCTTGATGCGGTCTGCGTCTTGTTTGAGAGTGCCGAGGTTCAGCACACGCCCTTCCTTGGTCTGGAGGAGCGCTCGAATGTCGGCGGCTGGGACGGGGCCGGTGCCCGAGAGGTTGACGCCTGTGACCAGATCGTTCTCATCCACCGTGATGGTAATCACCGTGCTCCCATCCTTGGGATCCGTGGCTGCGGTGATGCGAACTCCATCCTCGGGATTGTCCGGCTGGTGCATGCCAAAGTTCTGCGTGCTCAGGAGGCGGCCTTTTGCCTGATTGATCGCGACTTGGCTAAGTGGGTCTCCGACCTTCAGCCCGGAGGTTGCGAGGATCGACTCGCGATTGATATTCTTGTTGCCCACGATCACGATCTCGGTAATCTTTGCTGCAGGCTGCTGGGCGAAGGCGGCTGTGGCGCCCAATGAGAGTAGGGCAAGAGCCAAGGTGCAGTACTTGCTCAGCATCTGTAGGGCGGGTCTATTCAAGGAGACGACTCCTTCCAAGGTTGTTTTCTGCACTGGACGGCCGATCATTCAGGACGGTAATATGGGTCGAGCCGCCTGCGGAGCATCATTCGAGCCCGAGACAGCCTAGTCTTAACATTGTCCAGCGAGATACCTGCCACTTCCGCGATGTCTGTGTAAGCGAGGCCCTGCATCTCGCGCAATACGATGACCTCCCGATAGTCCGGCGGGAGAGCCGCGACTGCTCCAGCGATCTGCTCACGAAGCTCCTTGCCGGCGAACACCACGTCTGGGTCGGACGAAGAATCTGCAATCTCGCGTTGAGATCGTTCTCCTCCAGCTTCCCATTCGATAGGTTCGTCCAGCGATTCTATCCGCAGCGACCGCAAGCGGGACCTCTTGCGCATCTGATTTCTGCACTGGTTAACGGCAATCTGGTAGAGCCATGTATAGACTTTAGACTCTCCTCGAAAGCTCGCAAAGTGCTTATATGCGCTGATAAAGGTCTCCTGCGTAACGTCCGCTGCTTCGTCGTAGTCGCCCAGAATGCGGAAAACTACATTGAAAATCTTCTTCTCGTACGCTGCCACCAGTTCGTCGAAGCTGTTGAAGTGGTCTTCTTCGCCCGGCAGCTGGTCCCGCATGGGCCGGTCCTTGTCAATCTCGTCTAGCGGGCGTTAGGGGAGGCCGACAACCAGCCGTATTGGGCGCGTACACCGCGCCGCGTCCGAGCGGGTCAGGCACTAGTCTACCCTCTAAAACCTGAAGACTCCCTCCAGCAGCGTTGCGTTCGTGCCTTGTTCATCGTGAGTCCACGATAGTCGAAGTCCGGAGGGAAGCCTAAAACTGCCCTTGATCTCCCAGGCGGCTCTGTAGAGGTCTGAGGTGGAGCGCGCGCCCCCAATGCGCTGCCAGAACGAGAGCTCAAAGGGCCCCCCAAGGCTGCGACTGAACCGTATGCGAAACGACTGGAGTGGATCGTAGTCGATGGCAAGATTGTCGAGCCCCAACGCGGACCCAACACCAGATCGGTCGAAGAGGCCAGGAAGCAGGTTGTTCGACAAGAGTCCGTAGACCTGCTCGGTAAATGCGCCTTGGTGCGATCCGCCCTTGCTGAATATTCCGGCGATTGCGTCCTGTCCACCCAAGATCGCCGCGATACGTCTCTGGAGCCCAGCGGCGCTGAGGGCTAGATCGGGCGGGCTGGTGCGGAAGCTCAACTTCAGTCCTCGGTTGTCGAAAGGCGTCTGCGCAAGGTCGTCCGGACTGGATACGGTGAGAGGCACGTCGCTGTTGAGAGGGCCACGAGCATCTACGGTCACCGTGTACCTTTTGCGCTCGCCGTTTACCGAAGCTGCGGTAACCTGTGTGGTGGCCGAAAGGCGAACGAGCAGCGCTAGGCCGGGATCGCTCGCCCGAACAAGGGCCGAGGAGGCTAGGTTTGAAGCGTCAGTGAACGCAGGGTATCGCAGGCTCACCTGTCCCCCGTCACGAACCGCGAACCGCGTGGTGGGGAACTGAAGCGTGCCGGACCGTATCACGAGAGTACCATTGAGTTGAGGCGCAGCCAAGCTGCCGCGAAGGACAATGGGAAGAATGCTCGGAGTCTCTACGACGGCCGTGAGCTGTGCGGTCGAGACCCTCACCTTCTCGCCCACGGTAATCCCAACTGCAAAGGTGGGTCGAATGAGACTTGCCGAGGACGCTGCCGACACGTTCGCTGGTTCGTCGGGCAATCGGAAGTCTGATCGACGCACGTGGAGCGAACCTGCGATGTGTGGTCGCAGCAGGCTTCCACGTACCGTAAGGTCGACGCCAGGCCGCCCTGGAACGGCCGTTGAAAACTCAATCGCCGCCCTGCCCGTGCGATACAGTGGTAATGGTGTTTCAGCAATTAGCAGCCTGCCTGCCCGGATGTTGATGGATTCCTCTGCCAGCGCCTCGAAGAGCCCGATCTGACCCGACAACTCCAGCGGGTCGCTGCGGGCGATTACCGAGCCTCCCGGACTGCTTAGGAGTATTGGGGTGGCGCTGAACGCTCGACCGGTCGTAGCATTTTTGGTGATCTCTAGGCGGTTGCCTTTGAACGCAAGAGCAACGTCCACGTCGTCGATAGCTGTGCGGCGAGTGCCGAAGGTCAGTCGAGGCGAAGTGATTTCGGCGTCGCCTGTGAGCCGAGGCGGATTGGCCGAGCCAGGCTGGATAGACGCTGGGTCCTTCATGTCCGCAAGAGTTCCTGTGTATCGGATCTTGGCTCGCACGCTTCCGGGCGCCTTGAATGTTAGCTGAGGAGCAATCGCCCGGACGATATCGAGGCTCTGCTGGGGAATGTCTAGGTCTATTTCAAGCGGCGCTGTATCGAGCACAAAGGGATTGTTCCTGTCGAAGCCAACAGTGAATCCGCCGGATGCCTGGTAGGTCTGCGTCGCAGCCGCGTCGACGTTCGGTCCGGAGAGGGTAATTCCGATACCGCCTACCACAAGCTGGTTACTCTTCACGGAGATGCTGCGGACACTGATGGATGGAAAGACCGTAATTGCGCCGGCCTGTTTGGCCTGGTCCAGCCACCGATAGACGACATTAGAGAGTCTTGCAGATCCGTCTATCTCCGGCTCTTCAGGGGTACCCGAGATGACTGCTGACAGAGTGTCGATGGTTCCTCCCAATCGACCTAGCCATTCCACATCGGGCATCCACCGCCGCGCCACCGAGACGGGCAGATCGCGCAGTTCGATGTTACCTGCCAGCGACTTGCCGTATGAGAGGCTGCCTTGCGGGCGCACGACTGTCTGATCAATCTGAAGCTCTGTTCCGGCAATGTCGACCAGCAGTTCGCGCAGTCGCCACCGTTTTGGACGCTGAACTTCTGCAGCCTGAGCGTCCTTCTCTTCTCGCTCGGCGCCTACTATGAAATCCGCAGAGAGTGTTCCGGTGATAGGATTCGGCGGCGCCTGCATCCGTTGGACAATCTCGTGTGATGTACCGCCCGCATCAAGGCTTGACGCTGCCGCACTCAAGAATGCCTCCACTGGAGCCCCACGCACTGATCCACGGGCGTCGAGCTTTCCTAACGACGAGTCGTAAACAAACGAGGTCAACTGGACGGTCTGATCCGCCTCGGTCAGCACTAAGGGAGCTCCAGCATCGCTTGCCACTCCCTCAATCCGGTTCGGCTCCAGCCTTGCGCTTGCAGTCAGCCTCCCCAGAAGCTGGTTGTTCAGGCGCAGCCCATCGCCGGTGACGTCTATCCTCCCGTCGAGCGCCTCCAGCTTGCCTTCGGTTATTCGTCCAGCTGCAGTGCCGCGGCCGTGGAGAGTGCCGGCGAGCTGAAGTGGACGCTGAGTATGGGCATTGAGCCTTGCGAGGTCTGCGCCGGTAAGCGCGATATCAACCGTGAAGTCGCCTTTTGTAGACAGCGTGCCCGAGCCCGACAAGGAACCCATCTCGGACGACAGGGTGAAGCGCTGAATGCTCAATTGGGGCTGCTCAGATGACATATCATAGGCGAGCGCACCGCCGGCTTGGTCCAGCGCCACCGATCCAATCCTCGCCTGGGCAACCTGAATGTTGTCGAAGCCAACCCTCGGCGCTCGGATGAGTCCATCCACCTGGATGTCGCCCGCCGCCACTCCGGCGGCATCAATGTCGGCGCCCACGACATGCGCAACATCCTGGATGTCTAGGTCCGTGAACCGTCCGCTTAACTCAACCGCGGCGTCCGGCTCAAGCGGCTCCCAGATGCGTCCCGAGAAGAGGGCCTTGCCGGGCAAACGCCACAACTCGCCATCCCTTAGGATAGCGGCGGACCTGTCGCCCGCAACGAAGACCGTCGCGTAATCTGCCTCGAACTCACCGATTCCCGCACGGAGCGCTGTTACACGGGATCGCACGAACGGATTCTCGAGTGGCCCGAAAACTGCGCCCTCGCGGATAAAGAGCAGACCGTGAGGCCTGTCCTTCTCCTCTGCATCGGGGTCTATCGGGAGCCGAGAGAGCTCAACATGATCTGCTTCAAACTGCAGGTCGACCTTGCTAGACGCAAGGTCGATGTCGCCGCGTGCAACCGCGATTCCGCCTAGCGCTCGTGCAGTGAGGTCACGCACGGTTACGCGGCGGTCCTTCAGGGCCAGCGACGCGGATGCGCCGTCGAGAGTCCA
>VFKD01000025.1 GCA_009885735.1 bacterium | reverse complement strand
GTCCGTTGGCTGTGAAAATGTCGAGCCAGCCGTCGTTGTTGACATCCGTCAAGACGGTGCCGAAGGCAAGGAACTGCAGGCTCACGCGGCCCACCTCTGAGTTCGGCGCGACGTCGATAAAGAGGTTGCGGCCATGGTTCCTGTAGAGGCCCATCATCTGGTTGCTAAAGTTTCCGAAGGCCAGGCTGTCGCGGCCCGAGCCGTCGATGTCGCCGGCGTCTACTCCCATTGCGGCGCGTGCGGTTCCAGCCTCGCTGTAGGCGATGCCGGAGTCCGTCCCAATCTCTTGAAATGTTCCGTCGCCATTGTTGCGAAAGAGGTAGTTCGGCTCGGTGTCGTTTGCGACCACTAGGTCCTGCAAGCCGTCGGAGTCTACATCGCAGACCGCCACCCCGAGCGACTTGCCCTGGAACTTGCGTACTTTTCCGTCGGGAGTCTTGGCCTGGTGAATGCCGGCCTTCTCCGAGACGTCCGTGAACTTCCCGCCGTCGTTGTGGAAGAGAAGGCTCACTTGGCCCACGTAGTTCTCGGGCGTGCAGTAGGCCTTGTCGCCCTCTTGGAGGCATTCCAGGTCCGTGGCCGAGTCCCAATCAACATAGCGGCAGACGAAGAGGTCGAGCAGGCCATCCTTGTCGTAGTCAAGCCAGGCCGAGCTCGTGCTCCACCCAGAGGCCTTGAGTCCAACTGTCTCAGCGGTGTCGGTGAACTTGCCTCCCCCAAGGTTGCGGTACAGGAAGTTGCGGCCGAGGCCGGTCACATAGAGGTCAACCTTGCCGTCATTGTCGTAGTCTGCCACGGAGGCTCCGAAGCAATAGCCGTCCGGTGCGATGCCGGATGCCGCGGTCACATCCTCGAAGGTTCCGTCCTGCTTGTTGCGATACAGGACGCACGGTGTCTTGCGAATCGGCCTGTCCGCAGGCACCTTGGATGCATACTTCGCCCCGCTTCCCTTCACATAGGCGGCCACCTCGGCTGCGGTCCAGTCGCGGCTGTTCACCAGAAACAGGTCCTGGTAGCCGTCGCCGTCGTAGTCCAGGAACGCCGCTCCGCTGCCCATCGTCTCGGGCATCAGCTTCACGCCGAATGCGCCGCTATTGTGAACAAACCCGATGCCCGCCGCAGTGGTGACATTCGTGAAGCGCGTCTCGGCGACGGCAGCAGGCGGCGCCACCGGGCCCACATTATCAACCGGCGCTTTCGGACTGCATCCGGCGCCGATGCTCACCAGCGCGGCACACAGCAGAAGTCGATATCTCATTCTTTAGTTACCTCGAGATTTCTTGGGAGCAGCGCCGGCCACCATGGCAGTCTTCACGCCCGTGCGCGCTTTCACTTCAGTGGGTGGCTTTGTGGAGCGCACCGGAGCCGAGCCGTGCTCGTGAACGGGTTGAGCCTCGTGGTTGTCGTGGGCGTTCTTGCGGCGATGGATTCCCGCGATGTGCGTCGTGCTCTCGTCGTTCTTGAAGCGATAATAGAGCTTGCGGTGGTACTCCTCTTTCTTTGCGCCGGTTTCTCCCTTGCCTCGGTAACAGAGCATCAGGTTGTAGTGCGCGGCAAGGTCCTCTCCGTCGATGGTGAGGACGTGCTCAAACTCCTTGATGGCCGCCTCGAAGTTTGCCTTCAGAAACTGCACTCGGCCCATCTGATTGCGAAGCTCGCGATCATCCGGGAAGGTGGCAGCAGCCTCGGTCCAGACCTTCAGCGCCTGGTCATACATGCCGCCTTTGCCCTTCAGCACCAGGCCATAGAAGAACTGCGTTCGCGCCTTTAGGTAGGGCGTCATTGGGGTTGGCTTCGCGGCATACATTGCCAACGCCTTTTCGAGCATGGCCCCCGCCTGCTTGAGGTCACCCTCCAGGAACCTCACTCTGCCAATGTTGACGTAGCCTTCCGGCCACTCCGGCGATATCTTGCAGACTTGCTCGAAGGCCTTGGTCGCGCGGCTGAAGTCGCCCTGGAGCATGTAGCCGATGCCATAGTCGTTGAAGCGTTCCCGGTCCTTCTTCGGGTCCAGCGCACGCGGGGCAGTGGCAGCCTTTGGGTCCGTTGAGACGACATCTAGAGTTGCCACATCGTCGCAGAGGGTCGTGATTGGCAGGACCGGAATCTTGGACTGATCCTTCTGCGCTGTGACGGCGAGCGATCCGTCGAACTTCATGGGTCGATTGTCGTAGTCGAGCGTTACCGGCCCCGTGGTCTTGCCCTTGCCGATGCCTACGCCTTCAATGAAGCCCTTGCTGCTGTAGCTCGGGTCTCCCTTCATCTCGGGCCTGCCGCCAAACGCAAACTGGGTGTTCCACCACGAGAACTTGCGGTAGTTGAGTTTCGCGGTTAGAGTGATCTTGTTGCCGCAGTCCTTGGGTATCTTCAGCCGGTAGTGAACGGTGTCCGCCGCTCCCGGAGGAATTGCCCTGGCATAGACCCTGGCCCTGGCAGCCCATGCGTTGCGCTTGTTGATCTCGTTTCCGGCGCCATCCACGAGCAACGCGCGATACTGGTGAGCGCTTCGGTCCACCGGGCCGTCCGGAAACTCAAGAGAGCCGCTCCAGAAGATGAGCTTGCCGTTTTCGTCCTTCGCCTGCAGCTCTGCCCATACGTCGAATCCGTCGAAGGTCCCGCCGGGAAAGGCATGGCCGACCTTTCGCGTGCGAAACACCAGGTCGATGAGCACGCTCTCGCCTCGCTTCACGGCCACCGCGCCGCTCTTGAGAGGCGCAATCACGTCCTCGTTCACCGGCGCGACATCCGCCTGCATCAGCGAGCCGCTGTGACCTGTGGAGGCCACATCACCCACGAGGCTCGCCGCCTGTCCCTCGGGAGCCGCCTGATTACTCGAGTTCGGCGTCGTCTTCTTGAGCTTCGTAGCTTTCGCTGGTCCGCCCTTCTCTCGTCGAAGCGCGAAGATGTCAACAGATACCGCGCCGTCCCGCAAGAACTTCTGCGTGAGCATCAGCTGCTCAACGTCGTGGTTCACGTACGGCAGCGCCGTATTTGCAGCCAGGAAGCGATGGTTGTGTACCTTTCCGCCGATGTTTCCCGCATCTTTTGAAGGCGTGAGCGCCATGTGGCAGTCCGCACACTTCTTAAAATCCGGTTTGCCATCCTTTTGGGGGTAATAAAAGGACCGAGCGCCGAAACCGGACACTCCTGAGGCCTGCCAAGCATCGTAATCGTTGAATCCGCGGAACCAGCGGAAATTGTTGACTGGGCCCTCCAGATGGACCTTGTGGCAGCTCGAGCAGAACTTGGCCGTATCTTCCTTGTGGAACGGCTTTAGGAAGGTCTTGCGGTGCGGCCCGGGCGCGATGCGCGTGAGGAAGTTCTGCACCTTCTTCATCACGGGATTCGTGGTGAGAATGTACTTGTGCATCGGGGGGTAGTCCAGCACAAAGTCGGAATTGCCCATGGTGCTCTTCACATGAACCGTAGAGTGGCACGCCGCGCAGCCTATGCCGGCGTGCGCCTCCGGGTTCTTCTCCGGCGGCCAGATCTGGTCCTTGATAGGGAAGTCGAACCGCGATTTGCCGGTTCCGGGCTTCTCCGTCAGCAAGATAGCCATATCATGACAACCGCCGCACCACTTCGAGGGCTGAGTTCCGGCCACTTCCTGCATATACTCAATGGACTTGCGATACCACTGATTGTTGAACGAGCCTAGGTGATGCGCGGAGGAGTGCCACTGCTTGTAGATATCCGGGTGGCAGTCGGCAACGCCGCAGCTCTTGCTGTCGACAAAGTATTCGGGCGGAAAGAACTGGTCGTCCACCGACTCGATGGCTGCAGGCCAGAACTTGCCCTTGGGTCCGTCGCCCTCCCCGTCCATGGAGGTAGGGATGATCGTCGGATTTACGATGCGCCCTTCTATCTCCACCTGCTGCCCGGCATACCAGAAGAGCCCCGCCGCGGGGAGCATGATCGCCATGATGAGCGCCGCGACCCCCTTGGACGGCAGCCTCTGGGTCGCTGCGTCAACTGCACCTTTAAGGCGAGTGGCGAACCAGCCCGCTGCGAACAGCGAAAACGCTACCGTAGAGAAAAGGTGGGCCGCGCGCACGTTCTCCATATCGCGCAGATTTCCATAGATAACGAGCGCCGTACCGGTTCCAAGCGCGACAATGAACGCCAGCAGCGCCAGTATCCCGAGCGGCTTGCTTGCGGATGCGCCCTCCCGAATGGCGCGGAAAATCCTGCGAAAGCCGAACAGCACGATGCCAAGGCCGACAGCTCCTAGGCCGAGATGCCCGACGAGATTTGCCAGATAGAAGAATGCAGTAATCTCGAGGCGCGGCGGCCCAGGCATGCGGTAGAAGACTGCCAGGAACGCGCTGTTGAGCAGCAACACAACAAGAAAGATGACTCCAAGGCGAGAACGCCCTTTCGGGCGAGCGGGTTGTTCGTTCATGTTGCGGCTCTCCTTGCTGCAAGCGCAAACTGGGGCATGCGGCAGTCACCCAGAGTTGAGTGTAGCAAAGTAGGCTTAAAGGGATGTTAAACTGATCTTAAAGGGTTTTAAGGCGAGCGATGAACGTCTGGGGCTTTAACCACCCGCTTCGCTAGAGACACAGAGGCTCGGAGAAAGGCAAGGGCGACCTCACCCCAACCCTCTCCTCGTAAAGGCCGAGGAGAGGGAGAAGGGCACCCCCTAGCCCCCTAAAGGGGGAAAACGGATGAGGGCGATGGGACCTATGGGGCAGATGAGAGGGCGAAGGGCAACGGCGACCTCACCCCAACCCTCTGCTCATAAAGGCCGAGGAGAGGGAGAAGGGCACCCCCTAGCCCCCTAAAGGGGGAATACGGCTGAGGGCGATGGGACCTATGGGAAACGGCCTTGCGCCAAGAGGGCGGCCAACGCCTAGATGCAGCCCCATTCGTTCCACAGCAGGTCGTCCAGACCCGTCGGCCCATCCACCAGCGCCTCCTTCATCTCGTCCGGAGTGAGCAGTCCTGCCGGAGGCGACATGGGGTCGTGCCCAATGCGGGGCAGCTCCCAGTCCGGACCAATCCCCCACACCCAGCCGGTGTCTCGCCAGTTTGCCCGCGAGGTCCACCCGCACGGCTTGCGCCGGCGCAGGCTCATGAACTGCTCCATCACCTTCTCTTCCTCGGCCTGCTGCTTGGCCTCTCGCGCCTCGGGCTGGGCGCCCTTCCACCACCGGCGATGCCTTTTGATGTACTGCGGATCGGCCATGAGCGCATCCAGGTCCTTCTTGCGTATGAACCACCAGCGGCTCCCGGCACCGAGTTCGAACTCACCGACGGCATTCCTCCTGCGCCGCCTTGTGCGCCTCTCGGCTTTCAGGCGCCCAGAGCTGATGAGGTGTCGTACTTGCCTTGGGCTGAGAGCGAGAATGTCCGCAGCTTGGCGCACGGTAATGAAGAGGCCCCGGTCGCGCATAGATGCCTCAGTGTGGCCACGTATCGGGCTAGGCTCGATGTCGAACTCCTCCCATCCTGGGGTGAACTCGCGGGGCTCCGAATGCCTGCCCTTGTCGAAGCGCTCTCGCTTGAGTTGATACTCCGGCCTCTGCAGCAAGCGCTCCACATAGTGGAGGCTAAGCTTAAGGACAGAACCCGTCCTGCCCGGCTGCCTTTGCCACGCGGGAGTGAGGCCACGGCGAACGAGATTCCTGACCGCTCCCGTCGTGATTCCAAGGATGTCGGCGGCCTGTTTCGTGGTGATGAGCTCGTCATCAGGCTGCAGGTCTGGGACGCCGGTACGGTCTCCCCAAGCGAGAGAGAAGTTTGGGCCAATTGAGCGGCTGGGCCTGGGCGGTTCGGGCGGGCGGGACACTCTTCTGCGGGGCATGGGTTGGGCTCCTTTCAATTGGAAGTAGACAAAAGTCTACCATAATGACGATAGAAAGTGCAATAGGGTTCCAACTTCAAGCGGCGTTTGTTCCCTCCATCGACCCGGTCCATCCAACCCAGAGCAAAGATTCCGCCCACCTTACCGGATTCGGTGGGCTGGGAACAGTAACAATGAGGAAACGCGGTCCAGTGGAAGTGGCCGCCAGGTGCGACGGGGAAACGGAAGGGACGACAGGGACGACAGGGACGACAGGGACGACAGGGAC
>VFKD01000676.1 GCA_009885735.1 bacterium | reverse complement strand
TCCCATACTCCTTGGAGAGGCGCACGATCTCGTCCATCACCTCTTTGTTCTGGTGCAGCCTCACTTCGTCGAGCAGATAGCCCAGCTTGCGGGACGCCCATATTCGCGGCACGAGGCTGCTTCGCGCTCCGTCGTCGTCGAATGCCTTCGGCAGCGTAAAGGTCAGCGGCTTTCCGCTGCTTACGCCGGTGCGGCGCACCGTTCCCGGGCCACTGCCACGGTAGCGGCCCGTGATGACGAGCTGCGCTCCGCCAAACAGGTCCGGAAGCTCCTTCGGGTAGACGTCATATGCCTTCACGCCGTCAATGTCCAGAGCAAGCCGACCTAGGATCGGGGCCGAAACCTTGGCGAAGAAGGCGGAGACGATGGCTTCCACGCTCTCCTGCGGACGCACATAGTCTGCATCCGCCTTGGTCTGCTCGGCGAGCTTGTCGAGCAGCGGCACGTTTACATCGTATCCCACTCCGAAGCAGAACACTCTTGCGCGCGCGCCCGCTGCCTCGGAAAGGTCCGACTGGACGCCGGCCACCGGCCTGCTGCCGTTCAGTCTCCTCACGTTCTCGAGGATGCGCTCCGGGTTCGTCTCTCCCACGGTAGGCATGCCGTCGGTGAGAAAGACCACCATGTGCCGAGTTCCACCCTCTTTACGAAGCAGGTCGAGCGCGTCTCGGAGCGCATCGTTGATATTGGTGCCGCCGACCGCGGTGACGTCATCCACGAATCTATGCGCCTTCTTCAGGTTCTCCGGGCTGGCCGCGACAAGACCTCGCGTGAGTGAGTCCGTTGAGTCGTTGAACGTGATCACGTTGAAACGGTCCGCGGGATTCAGCGCCGCGACGCAGTGCTGAAGCGCGGCCTTTGCCTGTACCATCTTGCCGTCTGCCTGCATCGAGCCGGTGCGGTCGAGCACGAATACGATCTGCCTCGGCTGCACCTTGTCTTTGGGTACAGAGATTCGCGGCGCGGCGTTGAGCACGAAGTAGCCATCACGGTCGCCCATCTGGTGAGTGATGAGGCTGAGACCCACATCGCTCGCGGACGAGGAGTGATAGAGCGTGAAGTCCCGCTCTGGGTATTCGCCGCGCGCCTCCCAGGAGGCCGTGGCTGTTCGCTCGTCGATGCGGTTGACCGACACGTCGTGTGAGGGCGAGTAGACCGTCTTGAGCGGGGTGCTGGTTCTTAGCTTCAGCGTGACGGAGGACACAGCCGCGGCCCGCGGTGAGAATCGACCCGTCGAGAGTGGATAGACATAGGGCACTACGCCGCCTCGGGGCTTGAGGACCTCCGAATACCGCAGAGTCAGCGTTCGAGATCCTCGGGCCGGAATAGGGAAAACCGAGGATCGAAAGACGCCGGAGCCCACGTACTCGAGCAACGCGGGGTCTTGGCGTCGTCGAACTATCGCCTCGTAGATAGAGCGCGCCTCCTCCTTGGTCAGAAGTCTGCCCTCGATGACTCGGTCTCCCGCCCGAAGTGAGAATGAAGAGACGCTCGCCCCGACCGGCAGCGGGAACAGGTAGGTTCCCTCCTGGTCCGCGCCCGAGGTGTTCTCGAAGGTCTGCTCGACCGTGGTCTCGGCGAGAGTGTCGGTGATGGTGGAGTTGACCCGAACCGACTTGATGACAAACGGCCACTCGCGCACCTCGGGCCGCGGCTGCAGGATGCCCTGCGCTCCCGCGCCGCCAAGCGCGCACACCATTAATGCCACGGCCAATGTTCCAAAGCTCATTCGAAAACGCATCTGGTCTCTCCTCGCATTCGGCGTCACAAGTGGGGCGACCACGAGGGTCGCCCCTACGGCGGTTGCAAGCATTAGATGCACGCGAACAGAAAAGGGTTCACGCGGTATTTATGGAGATCGCCTCAGTAGATAAAACGCTGGCGAGGATGCCGCAGGCGCACCAACGCTCGAGAAAGTTCTCACGAGTGCGTAGCGAGAGAGCACCGACTCGGCGCCCGACGACTGGCGCACGTCTGCATACTCGCCCGCACGGAGAAGCACCCACTCGGGGTGCAAGCTTGCCATCATACCCAGATAGGGGTGCTGTCCGCCCCGACGGTAGTGCCTCAAGACCTCGGGCGAGACCAGCCCGACTGCATCAAGAATTCGTGCATGCGAGTAGTAGCCGATGTAGCCGATCGGTTCCAGCATGAGCCGTTCCCCCGGCGCAACCAGCGTCCTGAGCGCCAGCCCGACTGGTTTTCTCAGCCTCTCCTCGCTCTCCTGTGCGGCCTCGGTCTCGCGAAGCACCAGGGGAAAGCGCGCTGCGCCGTAAGAGATCACCACGACGACAGCCACGAGAGACGCGGCCAACAGGCGTCTGGGATGGCCCGCAGTTAGCCTCAGGGCGACCGACTCTACTCCGAGGCCGACCAGCAGGTAGTAAACAACGAACGGCGGCACGAAATACCAGCCGAACAGGAACACCTTCGAGAAAGCAAGCTGGGCGAAGCCAAGGAGCATCCACAGGAGCATTGGTCGCAGGTTGCGGACGTGTCGTGCCACGACAACCGCCCCTGCACATGCGGCGGCAAGGGCCAGCTTGTACGCTGCTCCCCTGGTCAACTGCGCTCCAAATGCAGCGAGGTTCGGAAAGGGAGACTGTGCGAGATAGCCATAGACAGTCCACTTCGCCACGGCGGAGCTGGGAATGAACGAGCCGTAGGTGAGCGTGGCGTAGGCTGCCCAAGGCACGAATACGCAAGAGAATGCGGCAAACGATCTCCACTCGACGCGGCGCATGACCAGGCTGTGGGCGCCCAGGCAGACCGCTGCAAGCACAAGGCCGTCGATGCGCAGGATGGGCGCCAGCCCGCAGAGGCAGCCCAGCGGCACGGAGCGTCGGTCAATGAGGCATGCGAACACCAGGAGGCTAAGAAGCACCACGAGACTAGTTTCCATGCCCGAAACAGCCCAGGTGAGATTCGGCGCGCTCACTGCCAGCATTGCGGCAGCGAACAGTCCGGCAGTCGGCCATCCAACCCTGCAGGCAATTCGGAACAGGAGCAGGCACGAGAATCCATCAGAAAAAATACAGAGGAGCTTTCCGGATTCGGCTGGGTTGAAACCAGTAGCATGGAGAAGGGCGAGGAGGGCTGCGTAGAGAGGCGTCGTAGTGCCGAGTACCTGCTCGCCTATGTTGTAGAGGAGACCGTTTCCCGTGGCGAGATTCTCGGCATATCGCAGCGTGATCAGAAAGTCTTCGGCAGTGCTTCCCGTTCGGAGCAACAACGAGAGGCGAAGCCCTACCGCCAGAAGCGCGATGCATCCGGCGATGAGCCATAAGCAGCGCGAAAGCGGAGGGTCGGTGGTTGTTGGCGGCTCGGGACCGACGGGATTGGACAAGGGAATCAAGGTCCGATGAGAAGTGTGCGCGGCATGCCTGGAGGGTTCGGCGAGATGCGCGTTGCCTCCTGCAGCCTTAGCCCGAGTCGTGCATGAGGCGTTGACTTCGCTGGGCCACCGTTAGCAGCATCTGGAGTTCGTGGATAGTGCTGATTAGGAGTGGATGGAGAGAACGAAGATGGCTGGAACTCGAGAGATAGCCTACATTCTGAGCGAGCGGCCCGGGATAGGCAGCCGACGCCTTGGCGACGTGCTAGCTTCACTCGGCCCGCTGCCGCCAGGTCATCCCTGCGAGGTGGCGGACCGCGTGGCCGAGGCACGCTCT
>VFKD01000323.1 GCA_009885735.1 bacterium | reverse complement strand
TCAGCTCGTCGGACTCTCGCCGGAGGAGGTGCTGCAGCGCCAGCGAGGCAGCGGACAGGTCACCACTTGGATTGATGCTTTTCAGCCACTTGTCGTAGCTCTTCATGATAGGGTCCGATTCTGGCGAGCAGGTACGAAGTCCTCCTGTTTTGGGTAGGCGTCCAGAACAGCGCCGCTGCGCGCGGCTGGCGCAGGAGCCGAGTTGCTCCGCAGAGGTATCATAGTAGGCAGTCTGGCGCGGCTAAGTAGGCGCTTCACCACCACCCATACGGAGATCTACGTTGACCACCTACCTTACCATACACTCCGTCCCGCGCGCTGAGCTTCGGCACTGGACCGCTCGCCCATGAGCACTTGGTGGGTGCTGCAGCTCGGCGAGATACTTCCAATAGACAGAGATCCCCGCCTTATGCGAACCGGGATGATCTGTCGCTTCCTTGCGGACCGCGGTGACGAGGTAACCTGGTTCGCCGGCCGTTTCAATCACCTGGAGAAAACTCAAAGGGATACCCATGGCTCCGTTGTTCCCGTCGGGCAGGGTATTTCGATACGACTGCTAAACGGTATCTCCTATCGCCGCAATATCTCCCTCAAAAGAGTGGTCAACCAATCCATTGTTGCCCTTCAGTTCCTGTACCATGCATTCAGATCCTCCGCCCCTCGGTGCGTGATTATCTCCTGGCCTTCACCAGAACTAGCTGTTGCCGGAGCAATCTATTGTAGAATTAAGCGTGTACCCTATTTCGTCGATTATCGCGATCCCTGGCCAACGATTTTTAGGGCCTACGCCACCGGATTAAGGCGGGTCATAATGACGCCGATCATTACCTGGTATGAACTGCTCCTGAGAATCGTGATGTCTCAGGCTCGCGCAGTGTTCTCTCCAAGCAGCACGATGCTTGCGGATGCCCTCACCCGCTCACGGCGCCCAGTACCTGCTCATCTCTTCCACCTCGCTTATCCACGTCCAACGGAGCCCGCCGTACCGCTGCCAAGCACCTTCTCCGCAGCAACGCCGCTCACTATTCTTTTTGTAGGCAGCTTTGGCAACAGCTACGATGTTCCGTTGCTCATTGAGATCGCTCGCCTTCTCCAGGAGAGAGAGGATAAACGCTTCCGGTTTAATATTGTGGGTGATGGCGAGATGAGGGCTGAGTGGGAGACTGCTGCCAAGCCCATTGAATCGGTCACGTTCACCGGGTGGATTTCCGGTGCTCAACTCAAGCCGCTGCTTGCTCGCTCACACGTGGGTGCGGTTCTGTACAGAGGAGGAACAACGGCGTTTACCATGCCGAACAAACTGGGCGAGTACTTGTCGGCAGGATTGGCGCTGCTCAACAGCGTTGGAGGAGAGCTGCCGGCACTAGTGGATTCCGAGCGAATTGGCCTCAATATCTCCAGCGATCAGGGCGAAAAGGCAGCGGTTTGGCTGCAGAGTCTCGCAGATAACCCCGCAGAGGTGCAGGGACTTCGCGACCGCAGCTTGAGGATATTCGCGGACCGCTTCCAAAGCGAGGAGGTCTATCCAAAGATGCTCGCCACGCTGGATTCGTACCTTGACCGTGTTTCCACAACGAAATGAAAAGCGCGCTTCCTCGGGTTGAGCTAAAGCTCGTCTCCCGCAACGATTGGGAGTCCGTCGTTAAATTATCCGTCGCGCCGGACCAGGTGGAGTTTGTGGCACCCAATGTAAGGTCCCTTGCCGAGGCCTGGGTGCGCTCGGACGGCGAGCACTATCGCTATAGCCCCCTCTCCATCTATTCGGGCGTTATGCTCGTAGGCTTTGCAATGTCTGTGGCGGACCACGCCACCTCGGACGACCACTGGATAGGCCGATTCATGATAACTCATCGCCACCAGCGAAAGGGCTTTGGCCGCGCCGCGCTCCTCAAGCTCATCGAGCGCATGACTGCCGGAGGCGGAGTGCGCCTTATTCGGCTATCGTGTAATCCACACAATTCTGCGGCTATTTCCCTCTATGAATCCGTAGGCTTTGCAGACACCGGCAAGATGGCCGGAAACGAGATGATATACGCCCTGGAGGTGAAGGAATAGAATGGCGCGAATCGTTATTGGCGAATTCAAGCAAGAGGCAAATACGTTCGCTGCGGTTCCCACAACCCTGCAGCACTTTCGCGACTTTCACCTCTATTACGGCCCTGAGCTGATAGACAGACTCTCGGGCACCAATACGGAAATTGGAGGCTTTCTGGCCGTGCTAAGGGAGAGAGGTCACACTCCACTTCCAACACTCGCCGGAATGGCCATTTCCGGCGCTCCGATGACTGCTGAGACCTACAGCACGCTCCGGGGCGACCTCCTTGCGCGTATTGAAGCGGCGCTGCCATTCGATGCCATTCTGCTGGCTCTTCACGGCGCAATGGTCACCGAAGATTGCGACGATCCCGACGGCGAAACTCTTGCGGAGGTTCGCGCGCTTGTGGGTCCAGCCTGCCCGGTTGTTATCAGCCTCGATCTTCACGCAAACGTCACTCAGAAGATGGTGGATCGTGCCGATGCGATTGTGGGTTTTCGGACCAGCCCGCATATCGACCAGGGCGAGACGGGCCGCCGCGCGGCGGAACTGCTCTGCACTTGGCTTGCGGGCGGGGCCAGACCGCGGATGGCTTGGACAAAGATACCCCTGGTAACTCCCGCCTCGCCGCACTGCCACTCGATTCCAGGTCCGTTCCAGCGCCTGATGAACGCCTCGGAACAGGCGGAAACTGGACCCATCGCGAGTGCGAGCATCTTCACCGTTCAGCCCTGGATGGACATCTCCGAGATGGGCGATGCAACGATTGCAGTGACGTTCGGCGAAAAAAATGCAGCCGAGGCAATGGCCGACAAGCTCGCGGACGGTGTGTGGGCCGAGCGGCATGCGCTGATGGACATCCACCTGGTGCCCATCGACCAAGCAATCCGCGATGCGCTTGCCGCCGAAGAGGGTCCAACAGTTCTCTCGGACCTGGCGGACGGCACCGGCGCGGGCTCGCCCGGAGACGCCACAGCGGTCATAGACGGCCTGCTCCTCGCGAAGCCTACCGAGGTGTGCCTCGTCACCGTGTGCGACCCGGCGGCTGCCGAGGAGGCGGCAAGAGTCGGCGTAGGCGGCCAATTCTCGATGGACGTCGGCGCTAAGTGGGACAACGTGTACAACAATCCCGTGAGGCTCGAAGGGGAGGTGATGCTCGCGCGCAAAGCTGCATTTCGCTTCGGCGGAGCGGGCTACACCGGCATCGAGATGGAGATGGGGCTGACCGCGGTCGTCCGCGTCAGCAGCGTGTTCGTGGTTATCACGAGCAAGCCTACGTTCACAGTGGACCCGGCGCTCTTTCGCGCCGTGAGCCTCGACCCGGCCAGCGCGAAAATAGTGGTCGTAAAGTCACATATACAATTTAGAGCGGGGTATGCTGGAATCGCCAAGCGGATTGTATTGCTGGATTCGCCGGGCATGAGCAGCGATCATCTGCAGTCGCTGGGGTTCAAGCGCATTCCGAGGCCGATGTTCCCGTTCGACGCAGAGATGGAGTGGTCGCCTCCCTCGCGGCGGTGAGGAGATGTCTGCACGCGGAGGCGCGGAGAAGGGCAACGTCGAGGGCAAGACAGCGCCCTTCATCTGCGATGCTCTGCATCCTTTGCGGTAGATCGCCTTTGTAGGTGCGACAGCATCCGCACGGCAAGCTATTGTGTGAGCGCACGTGGTGTGTGCGGATGCTTCGCCCGGAAACACGGGCCGTCGGACCGGCGACCGGCAAGGTCAACGAAATCTGAACCGCGGAGAGCGCAATGGACGCGGAGAACGCGAACGTCAACAGCACCTCACCCCCGCCCCTCACCTCTTGCCCTCGCCGTTCTCCGCGTCTCGGTGTCTCTAGCGACGCGGGTGGTTCAACGCCCTCGACACACGCGGATCTACCTTCACCTTGAGCTTGAACGTATCCATCACGATTGACTGGTCCACCTTGCCGTATGGGTCGTCGCTCCCCACGTGGCTCACAACCAGAATCGTCCCGTCTGCCCGCTGGACGGCGCAGGGGTAGTAGGACGTTGCCGGAATATTCAGCTTGGTCCACGTAGTTCCGCGGTCCGCTGTCCACCAGATTCCGTTTGCTGCGATGTGCAGGATCACTCCCTCACGGGTGACCAGCAGCTCCGGCATGCCAGAGTGCGGAAACGGATCCCGGACGATAGTCCCGGGCTCCCACGTCTGCCCCCGTTTCGCCAGGATGCATTGGCGGCGCTCCTGGCCGATCAGTTTGCCGTCCGGCGCCCACGAGGCGGTTCGCATGATTGCTAGCAGGTCGCCGTTCTCGAGCTCGGCCGCGTCCCACTCTTCGCCGGCGAAGTTGACCTCCGGCGGGGCCAGGTAGAGCGGGCCGATCCAGCGCGTCTCCGCTGCCCGGTCTTTCGTGTCAACTGGCCCGCTGCTGACCCACATGCAGGGGCGTACCCTTCGAAGCTGCGCTTCCCAGGTCCAGGTGGCGCGGTCATAGGTGCATGCCGCGCCGGTCATAATTACACGGCCATCCTTGAGCCTCCTCATGCGCTTCGGCCAGGTCTGCAGGCGCTCATCCTTCGAGAGCAGAACTGGGGCATCCCAGCTCTTGCCGCCATCCGCCGAGAGCTGGAGCATTCCCGTGGGCGGCACGTCCCAGAACGGGAGGCCCTGTCCCCAGATGTTGCGCAGCAGCGACCCGTCCGCCAAAGGGAGCACCGAACCTCCAATCATCCCGTTCAGGCAAGAGTCGAATGGCTCCGCCGAGGTTCTTCGCCACTTTTTGCCGCCGTCCTTGCTCTGCAAGAAGGTGTTCTCGAGCATCACTCCCGTCATGTCATAGCCCGGAATCTCTTGGTTTGCCTTCGGCATGCGGCGAAGCACTTCGGCGGGCGCGCGCGGCCTCCAGCCGGTGAGCGAACCCTTGGCTTCGGTAAAGGTGGCCTGGAGGCTGCCGTCGAGCGCCTGCCAAACGAGCGCCCAGCAGGTGTAGCCGGGGGTCTGTGGAGAGTGGTAGAGCGTGCGCCGAGAGTGGGAGTGGGGAGTGACGGTGGGTGAGGCAACGACCGTCTCGCGCAGAGGCGCAGGGGCGCGGAGAAGGGCGGGCGAGACCACGAGCAGTAGGGACATGAGCATGGCGGGTTCCGTTTGCGGCAGAGATGCGAGCTGTGGGAACCTGTTCGGCGGGGAGATGTGTGGGACCTTCGTGATGGAGGCGCGACCAGAGCACAAGGAGAGTCCCGGGCGCCTCACCCCCGGCCCCTCAACGCAAAAGGGCGAAGGTCAAGGGCACCTCACCCCCGGCCCCTCTCCTCATAAGGGCCGAGGAGAGGGGTGCACGGCGACGTTCTACCTCTCCCTAGCGAGGTACCAGCGGCGAGGTCCTTCGACCCTTCGTTCCTGCTAACCCCGTTTAGGGTCCCCGTTTAAGGTCGCAACGGGGCAGGCTACACGGGGCAGGCTCATGCAGGAATGACGAGCCAATGTACGGTCCTTCGTTCCCGCTAAGACCATGCGGGAATGACGAACCACGATACGGCTGTGGCAGGCTCAGGATGAGCGGGTTGGCAGGCTCAGAACGAGCGGGTGGGCTGGGCGAGAGTCGACTCGTCCACACAGTCTCCCGTCCTCCGTCTCCCGTCCCCGGTCTCCCTAGATGCACCCCCACTCGCTCCAAAGCAGATCCTCCAAGCCAGTGGGACCGTTCACCAGCGCTTCCTTCATCTCGTCCGGAGTGAGCAGCCCTGCCGGAGGCGACATGGGGTCGTGCCCAATGCGGGGCAGCTCCCAGTCCGGACCAATGCCCCACACCCAGCCGGTGTCTCGCCAGTTTGCCCGGGAAGTCCAGCCGCACGGCTTGCGCCGGCGCAGCCGCATGAACTGCTCCATCACCTTCTCTTCCTCGGCCTGCTGCCTGGCCTCTCGCGCCTCCGGCTGGGCGCTCTTCCACCACCTCCGGTGATTCTTGATGTATTCCGGGTCGGCCATCAGCGCGTCCAGGTCCTTCTTCCGGATAAACCACCAGCGGTTGCCCCCGGCGAACTGGAGCTCGCCGACCGCATTTCGCCTGCGCTTCTGTTTTCGGCGCTCTGCCCTCAGGCGTCCACTCCAGATAAGATGGCAGACTGCCTCGCGGCGGATGCCAAGAATGTCTGCTGCCTGACGAACTGTGACGAAGATGCCGCGATCTCGCGCGGAGAACTCCGTGTGGCCGCGCTCCGGCCCAGGCTCGATTTCGTACTCGGGATAGCCCTTGGTCATCTCTGTACCGCCGGTTTGTTGGCCCTGGGCGAAGTTCGCTCGCATTCGCTGGTAGTCCGGCCTGTCCAGCAGTCGCTCGACGTAGTGCAGGCTGAGCTGCAGGGGCGACCCTGCTTTGCCCGCGCACTTCTGCCAAGCAGGAATGAGCCCGCGACGCACGAGGTTGCAGACCGCTCCTCGTGTGATTCCCAGAATGTCTGCCGCCTCGGCCGTGCCGATGAGCCTGTCGTCCGGCTGCAGGTCGGGCTTGGCGCAGCGGGGTCCCCAGACAGGCGAGGCTTTTGGGCCGATGGACGTGTCAACAGGGCGCGGCACTCTTCGTGGCATGGGTTGGGCTCCTCTTGATGGGAAAGTAGACAATAGTCCACCATACTGACGAGGGAAAGTGTAGGAGGGTTCCAACTTCAAGCGGCGTATGTGCCCTCCGTCGGCCCGGTCCATCCAACCCAGAGCAAAGAATTTGCCCACCTTTCCGGATTCGCGGGGCTGGGAACAGTAACAATGAGGAAACGCGGGGCGAGTGTCGAACTAGGACACATCAGGCCACCAAGAGACAACGCCACGTCTCCGGAAGGTAGCTATTGTCCACCATTATCGACAACGTAGGCGAGAATACGCTTCAGAAGGCCCTTCAGGAAATCACGGGGGGAAGCCGCGAGCTGTGTGTCGCGACGGCGTTCTTCACGCTGGACGCCCTTAACCTTGTTGCCAAGAACCTCTCTGAGTGCTCGCGTGTCCGCATACTCTTTGGCGATGATGCCGACAGGTCACAACGCGCGAAGCTTCTCGCACGCCTGCGCACGTCTTCCGACGCCGCGCTCGTCAAGGTCCGCGCCGAGGAAGACCCAACCCTCTCCTCGCTCCGTATTGTTGAGAAGCTGTTTGCAAACCGACTGATTGAAGCCCGGTGCTATACGAGCAAGAAGTTCCACGCGAAGGCCTATATCTCAGTCTTGGAACAACAGCAGGGGCCGCATGCGGCCTACGGCATCCTGGGCAGCGGCAACTTCACGCGCCCTGGGCTCACCCAGAACCTTGAGCTAAACGTACACCTGGGGGCGGAGCAGATAACGGCGCTTCAGGCGTGGTTCGAGGAGCGATGGGCCGAGTCCGCCGAAGACGACGTGACGGAGGACGTTCTGCGTGAGATCCGCAGGCAGATCGACCTCTACGAGCCGTATGCTGTCTACCAGAAGGCGCTCCTGGCATGGGGCCGCTACTACCAGGGTATCGCAGCCGCCACCGAGTCGATGAGGGTGCCGCCGGTCCTAGACCCCCATCAGCTCCTCGGCTACCAGCGCGCGCTCGAAATCCTGAACCGCGAGCACGGCGTGATGATCTGCGACGGAGTGGGGCTTGGCAAGAGCTATATCGCACTTGCCTTGATGGAGCACTACTGCCGGGCGAAGAAGAACGTGCTCCTCATCGCCCCTAAGAACATCCTTGAGGCAACGTGGTCCACCTACCTCGAGGACTTTCTGGACGACTTGCGCGCGCCGTATGGGTCCATCCTGGAAAAGTCAATGACGGACCTGGGATTCAATTACGACGATGACGACGATGAGGACGCCGAGAAGTCAGACAAGCAGAAGCTTCTTGCGAAGCTCATTGACCGCGTCGACGTGGTGGTGGTGGACGAGTCGCACAATTTCAGGACCACCAGTTCGAAGCGGTACAAGAACCTGCGGCAGCTCGTTCGCTCGCAGAGTCCCACACCGGACGGGCGTAAGAAGGTGATCCTTCTCACCGCGACGCCGATCAACACCCACTTCTCGGACCTCAGCGCCCAGCTTGCCCTCATCTCGCAGGAATTCGGATCGATTGGCGGCTACGACACCGCACACATCAACAGCGCCGCAAAAGACGCCGACAGGGCTGCGAAGAAGCAGGCTGAGCCGCAGCTTGCCCTAGACTTCGAGAAGTTTGCGCATGAACGCAGCCAGGTGATCACCAAGGTTCTGCAGGCGGTGGCAATTCAGCGCAAGCGAACCACCTGCATTCGGTTTGCGAATGCTGTGGGCAAGGAGTTGATCTTCCCCATCCGCGAGGCGCCGCAGACCCCCACCTACAAGCTCGGCGACGCCTGGAGCGATGTGGTCAAACTCTCGTTCAAGCGCTTTGCGCCCACTGCCGCGTTTCTGAAGGCCCTGAAGAAGGAGTATGAGAAGGCGGCCGAGGCGGGGATTGAACTGAAGCCTCCAAAGCTGCCTGCGAAGTCGGAGGGCATCCGCTTTGCGGCCTTCCTCCCAGAGCAGTATCGCGCCGAGGGAGACGTGACCAAGCGGAACTTCCGCTATGAGGTCTATCTCGCGGGACTGGTTTTCACCAATACGATGAAGCAGCTCGAGAGCAGTCCGGCGGCCTTCCAGGGCATTCTCCAGAGCCTCGGCACCAGCCTCATTGCGCGACTAAAGTATGTTCTCGGAGACGATGCAGACCGTGATATCGAGCCGCATGCTGAGTGGGTACAGAAGCCCATCAATGCGCTGGACACGTCTGAAGAGACCGACTTGGAGGCCGGCGAGGACGTGGACCTCAACGGCGAGGAGCTGGACAAGTGGATCGAGCAGGCGATCTCCAGCCGCAAGCTGCACAAGAAGCTCGCCGACTTCAAGGCTCCCGTGTTCGACGTGGCCCGCTGGCGCAGGGACATTCTGCACGACCTGGAGCACTTGAAGGCAATTCACCGCGAGACTCTTGAGGCGCGCAGGCTCACGGACTTCAAGCTCGCGCAAGTAGTGGCACTCCTAAAGGAGCGCACGGAAAAGGGGCAGCGCGTGGTTGTCTTTACCCAAAGCCAGCGCACCAGCTTCTACCTGGAGAAGGAGCTTATCGAGCAGCTTCCAGGCACCTCCATCGCCCGCATCGACTCGAACGTGCAGCACGAGACCAGGAAGGACATTCTCCACGCATTCTGCCCAAACTACAATGCAAAGCCTGCGCGACAGCACCGCAAGCGCGTGGACGTGCTCATCTGCACCGACGTGCTGAGCGAGGGCGTGAACATGCAGGAGGCCGAGTGTATCCTGAACTACGACATCCACTGGAACCCGGTGCGCCTTATTCAGCGCATAGGCCGCGTGGACAGGCGGCTGGACCCAACGAAAAACCCGGTTCCGCACAGCTTCAGCATCATCAACTTCCTGC
>VFKD01000457.1 GCA_009885735.1 bacterium | reverse complement strand
CGAGCTTCGCCCTCGTTGATGGCGAAGGGCTTCTCGCACAGAACCGGCTTGCCGGCGCGCAGCGCGAGCAGGGTATGCTCGCGGTGCATCGGGTGGGGAGTGGCAACGTAGACCACATCGACGTTTGGGTCCTGCACCAGCGCCTCGTATGAGCCGTGAACCGTGGCGCCGTGCTCCGCTGCGAAGGCCGCGGCTCTGTCGGACGACCTGGAACCAACGGCGGAGATGACTGCATCCGGCACGACCGCCAGTCCCGCGGCGAATCGCTTCGCGATGGCGCCGGGGCCCAGGATTCCCCATCGGATAGGCATAACAGATGACATGGCGCGCGTGGTCTCCAGTTTGGCTGACTTGATTGAGTGAGGGTAACACGGCGCGGCGGCTTTGTCAACGGTGCGAGCGTACTGGATAGAGTTAGGCCGAGTGAACAAATGAACACAAAAAAATCAAGTGTTATAGGCGGTCAACCGCCAATCTGGCATGAAACTTGCAGTTAGGAAAGTGTAACCTATGCGACCGGGTCACAAGAGCTCGGCAAGCTCCATGGCGTACGACAGTAAATCAATGAAAAGGAGAGGAATTAGATGAAGAAGATGAGAGCCGCACTGGTGGCGGCACTCGCGGCAGGTGTATTGTTTGCGTCTGCACCTCGGTCTGATGCACAGCTAGACAACGGTGTGTTGAAGGTGGATATAAGTGGGCTATCGGGAGCCATCAATCTCGCCTCGTTTGGCGGGAGCGACTTCTACAACCCAGGAACGCCGGTTTCGTGGTTCGGCTTTCAGCGCGGCACGGACGTCTCGTCCACCGCAAATAACGCGAATGACCTGTTTGGTGGCGTGGGCACTCCTGTGGTGGTCTCCAGCGCGGGTGGAGCCCTGGGGTCGGTGTCTGTGCTCGGCTCGTACTCGGGTGGTGGAGCTAGCAGTATTCTGTTCCATCGCGTGTACACCATCGACGCGGTGTCGGCGGTTCTGCACATCACGACCACGTTGACTCATGTCGGCCTCGATCCTGTGTTGCTGCGCTATTTCGACTCACATGATCCCGATCAGGGCATCGATCAGGGCAACGGATTCGGCACGTTCAACGATGTCTACGCAGATGGTTCAGAAACAGTTGGCGAGTCGATAGAGGACGGCGGGCTGTTCGTACAGTTCCGCACACCAACCGCGGGCGGCGGGATCATTGCCTCCGGCGGACCGTTCTCGTTGTTTGGCGGCTTCGACGTGAACGGTTTCTTCGCGTCACCCGTTGACGGCGGTGGCTCGTTCGAGGATGCAGGCATGCATATCGGCTTCGAGCACTTGTTCACGCTTGGCTCCTCCATTACGGTGAGCTACGATCAGGTGTTTGGCTTCGGTCCTCCTCCGAACGTTGTTCCTGAGCCTGGGACCTATGCCATGCTTGCCGGGATGGGCGTAAGCGGTCTCCTCTTCCTGCGTCGTCGCCGCAAGTAGTAGCCATCGTACTTCTGCTTCGGCGGGAGGATTGTACTGCAAGCAACGGGCTCCGCTCAGCATTGAGCGGGGCCTGTTGATTGCCACTCACTAGAACACGAGCGTGTGCCGCCTCATGCCGATGCCGAGCAGCAAGCCGATGGATGTGAGCGTGAGCACCATGCTGGTGCCACCATAAGAGACCAGTGGCAGCGGTACTCCAGCGACCGGCATGATGCCGACATTCATTCCAATGTTCAGCACTACGTGGAACGCCAGCATCGACACCACCCCGCCGGCAAGCAGCTTGCCCAGGAGGTCCTGCGCGACCGAGGCTGCCATCAACCCGCGGTAAAGCAGCAAGCCGTAGACAGAGACAAGCACGACCGACGCAACGAACCCTCCCTCCTCTGCCACGACGGTGAAGATAAAATCAGTGTGATTCTCCGGGATGAAGTTTCCCTTGCCCTGCGTGCCCGCGCGGAACCCCTTGCCGGTCACCTGTCCGGAGCCTACCGCGATGCGCGCCTGCCGAACGTGATAGCCCACGTTCTTGCGATCCACATCTGGATTTAGGAATGCGATAAGCCGATTCTTCTGGTACGTCTCCATTATGTTGAAGTGCCACATGGCCGTGAACGTGAGGAGGCCGACCACAACGAATCCCGCGAGGTGCCGAATGCGGGCGCCCGCTAGGAAGGTCATTCCAAACCAGATGGCAACCAGCACGAGCGCAGTGCCTAGGTCCGGCTGCTTGAAGATGAGCGCGGTGGGAACAGAGATGTAGATAAATGAGGCAATGAGCGTGGGCAGCTCGCGGATCTTTTCGCGCCGCGCCACCAGGAACGATGCCAGACAGACGATCATCACGAGCTTTGCAAGCTCGGAGGGCTGAAACTGAAAACCGGCGATGTTGATCCACCGCTGAGCGCCTTTTATCTCGCTGCCAATGCGCATCACCAGCAGCAGCAGTCCCACGTTCACGATATAGAGCGGCTTGGTGAGCCTGGGAAGCAGCGCATAGTCGATTCTGGCCGCGGCGACCATTCCGATGAGTCCCAGAACCATGCAGCCCGACTGCTTCAGAAGGTAGCGAAGGCCGTCGTCTCGGGTGGCACTATAGAGGGCTGCTAGGCCGATGCAAGCCACTGCCAGGGTGACGGCGACCAAGGGGTAGTCTAGGTTCTTGCGGAGCCGCGCTTCGAGCATCGGTCTGCCTGCCGCCCGCTGGGCGACTTGTGTGTGTCCGGCAGCCTAGAATTCGGCGCTGCCTGGGGTGCGAGGGAAGGGAATGACGTCGCGTATGTTCTTCATGCCGGTGATGTACATCATCATCCGTTCGAGGCCCAGGCCGAAGCCTGCGTGCGGCGCGGAGCCATACTTGCGCAGCTCCAGGTACCACCAGTAGTGCTCTTCCGGCAGGTGCTGAGCGCGAATCTTGTCCAACAGCACGTCGTGGCGCTCCTCGCGCTGGCTGCCGCCAATAATCTCGCCGATGCGCGGCGCGAGCACGTCCATCGCCCGCACGGTCTTCTCGTCATCGTTCAGCCGCATGTAGAACGCCTTGATCTCGCGAGGATAGTCGGTCACCACCACGGGTTTCTTGAAGGTCTCCTCGGTAAGGAACCGCTCGTGCTCGCTCTGAAGGTCCACTCCCCAGTGAACTGGAAACTCCCAGTCGCGGCCTGCACGTTCGAGGATGCGAATCGCCTCCGTGTAGGTCACGTGCTCAAAGTCAGACGCAGCGACGTGCTCGAGCGTTTCAAGAACTGTGCCGTCAATCCGCTTGTTGAAGAACTCCAGGTCGGCCGCGCAATGGTCCAGAACGAACGCGATAATCTCCTTGAGGAACTCCTCGGCCAAGGCTCGGTTGCCGTCTAGGTCGCAGAAGGCCATCTCCGGCTCTATCATCCAGAACTCCGCCAAGTGCCGAGGCGTGTTCGAGTTCTCCGCGCGGAACGTAGGGCCAAACGTATAGACGTTGCTGAACGCCAGCGCGAAGCACTCGGCCTCGAGCTGTCCGCTCACTGTAAGCGAAGCGCGCTTGCCGAAGAAGTCTTGGGAGTAGTCCACCTCGCCCTCGTCGGTCCGGGGCAAGTTCATCAGATCGAGCGTGGACACTCCGAACATCGCGCCTGCGCCTTCGCAGTCCGAAGTGGTGACAATCGGTGCATGAAGGTAGACGAACCCGCGCTTTTGGAAGAACTGGTGGATGGCGAAGCTGAGCGCGCTCCGAACCCGGAAAACGGCGCCGAATGTGTTCGAGCGGCTGCGCAGGTGGGCGATGTCGCGCAGAAACTCCATCGAGTGGCCCTTTTTCTGAAGCGGATACGTCGTGGTGTCCGCCTCTCCATGGACCAGAATGCCATCGGCCTTCAGCTCAATGCTCTGGCCGCCTCCGGCCGACTCGACAAGAGTCCCGGATGCCTCGATACAGGCTCCGGTTGAGATCCGCGCGAGCGTTTCGGCTGGGATGACGCCGTCGTCGATAACGATCTGCAGGTCGGCAAAGCACGATCCGTCGCTAAGCTGCAGGAAGTGGACCGACTTGCTGTCGCGCCGGGTCTTCACCCAGCCGCGAGCCGTGACCCGCTGCCCTGGAGAGCCGGCCAGGATTGCCTTGATGCTCGACTCTGGGCGAATCATGCAGCCACCACATTCACAAGTCGCTTCGGCACCACGATCACTTGACGCACGGTCTTGCCCTCCAGCGCTTCGCGTACCTTCTCGCAATCCAGCGCGAGCTGCTTTATTGCCTCCTCCGAGGCGTCTGATGCAACCGTGATGCGGTCACGAACTTTGCCGTTCACCTGTACAACCAGGGTAACCTCGTCCTCGGCGGCGACCTGAGTATCGCCCACGGGCCATGCGGCGGTATAGGTGGTTCCCTTGTGACCCATGCGGCTCCAGAGCTCGTCGGCCATATGCGGGGTGAATGGCGCCAGCAGAAGAGTAAGAGTTTCGGCGGCCTCGGAGAGAACGGCTGGCGTCTGCGCGCCGCCGCCATCCAGAGGGCGATAGAGGTAGAGGTCGTTCACCAACTCCATCAAGGCGGATATCGCCGTGTTGAACCGAAAGCCCTCGAGGTCTTCGCCAACCTTGATAATCGTCTGGTGCAGCTTGCGACGAATCTTCTTGTCTGCATCATTGTACGAGGCAGATGAGGAGCGCCACTTGGCCGAGTACTGCGGCAGCGCTCGGACGATCCACCTCCAAGCCCGATTGATGAACCGATGCGCGCCGTGAATTCCGTCCTCGCTCCACTGCACATTGTCCTCGAAGGGCGCCACAAACATCTCGTAGAGTCGCAGGCTGTCGGCCCCGAACTGCTCGCACATCTCGTCCGGCGAGACGACGTTGCCCTTCGATTTCGACATTCGGGTCCAGCGCCACGCGATCTGGTCCTTCGGAAACCCGGCTCGCTCCTCGGGCTTCAGGACAATCCAATCGAGCACTGTGTCGCCATCAGCCTCGCTGCCGCGCGGCTTTCGTCCCGGTGTGTAGGCAAGGAGCGAGCCCTGATGGCGAAGCTGGGTAAACGGCTCCACGAAGCCCAGTAGGCCGGCGTCGTACATCACTTTGGTCCAGAATCTGGCATAGAGCAGGTGCATCACCGCATGTTCCGCACCGCCTGTGTACAGGTCCACGGGAAGCCACTTGTCCAGCTTCTCTCGCGAGGCGAATTCGGTTGAGTTGTGCGGGTCCACAAAGCGCAGGAAGTACCACGAGGAGCACGCGAACCCGCCCATGGTATCGGTCTCGCGGCGTGCGTCGCTGCCGCACTTGGGGCAGGAAGTGTTTACAAACTCCTCAATAGTGGCAAGCGGCGACTCGCCTGTGCCCGAGGGTTCATAGCGGTCCACCTCCGGCAGCAGCACGGGAAGCTGTCCCTCCGGCACCGGGACTTCGCCACACTCAGGACAATGGACCATCGGAATGGGTGCGCCCCAGTACCGTTGGCGGCTGATGAGCCAGTCGCGGAGCTTGAAGTTGACCTTCTGTTCGACGATACCTTGCTCCGCCATCCAGCGCACAACGTCTCGGACCGTCTCTTTGCTATTGGGGCGGCCTGCGAACGGCGACTTCGGCGCTTGCGACATGGGAGACGGAGTGAACTCCCTCATCACGCCGTCGTGCGGGGCAGCTTCGGTCATCTCCCCGCCGGTCTGAGGTCCCTCGGGAGTGGAGTAGACCAGCTCGATGGGCAGGTCAAACTTGCGGGCAAACTCGAAGTCGCGCTGGTCGTGCGCGGGAACCGCCATGATTGCGCCGGTGCCGTAGCCCATGAGCACGTAGTCTGCAATCCAGATAGGGATGTCTTGTCCGGTCACTGGGTTCAGAGCGGTCGCGCCCGTGGGCACGCCGGACTTGCTGCGCTCAGCGTTCAGGCGGTCCATGTCGGCCGTCGCCGCAGCCCGCTGCACATAGGCCTCGACCGCCTCGGCCTGCTCCGGGGTCGTGACCTCGGCGACGAGCGGATGCTCGGGCGCGAGCACCAGAAAGGTGGCGCCCCAGAGTGTGTCGGGACGAGTGGTGAAGACGCGAATGCTCTCTGTGGAGCCGTTCACCGCGAAGTTAACCTCGGCGCCCTCGCTGCGGCCTATCCATTCGCGCTGCATCTGCTTGGTGCCTTCCGGCCAGTTGACTAGGTCAAGATCAGCCAGCAGGCGGTCGGCATATTGCAGGATGTTGAAGTACCACTGCGGCAGCGGTCGCTTCTCAACCGCGCTGTCGCAGCGCCAGCAGCGCCCTTCCTTCACCTCTTCGTTTGCAAGGCCGGTCTTGCAGGAGGGGCACCAGTTGATGGGCGCCGTCGAGCGGTAGGCGAGTCCTCGCTTGTAGAGAAGCAGGAAGAACCACTGGGTCCAGCGATAGTAGTCCGGGGTGCTTGAGTTAACTTCACGCGACCAGTCGTAGCTGGCGCCCAGGCGCTTCAGAGTACGGCGATAGTTCGCGGCATACTCGGGGACCATCTCTCGCGGGTTGCGCCCGCGCTTAATGGCCTCGTTCTCTGCGGGCTGGCCGAATGCGTCCCACCCCATGGGGTGCAGCACATTGAATCCCTGCATCGCCTTGTAGCGGCAGAAGGCATCGTTCGGGAGGTAGTTCTTGCCGTGCCCCACGCTGAGGCCCGCGCCCGAGGGATATGGGAACATTTCGAGCGTGTAGAACTTCGGTTTGTCGGAGTCGTCCGGCGTGGCGAAGGTGCGGTTCTCTTCCCAGTAGGTCTGCCAGCGAGCCTCAATTTCTCGGAACGCATATCTGTCGTCCATCGGGGTCCTTGCACGGGCCTGCCTGAGTGGGCAGGAGGTCGCCTATTATAGCCGATAGGTGCAAGCGGCGAAGAGGGCGGGTCGCAGTGGGCAGGAACGGCGAGGCATTGACCCACCCGCTTCGGTAGAGACGCTGAGGCCCTGATATGGGCAAGGTCAACACCAATCCCAGCACAGAGACACCGAGGCACGGAGAACGGCAACGACCCATGACCGCTAGATCACTTGAGTCCGAAAAGATGCTGTAGTTGTGTCAAGTTTTGAGACCAGGTCAAGAATCTCAATCGATCGCAACGGCCCCGTCATTGTCACCCTGAGCGAAGCCACAGCCGTATCGTGGCGCGTCATTCCTGCATGCCGTAAGCAGGAACGAAGGGTCCGGTAACAGCAGATCGGGTACGCCTGGATGTTTCGTTCCCGCTAGCACCATGCGGGAATGACGCGCTTCCAAACGGCCGAAGCT
>VFKD01000250.1 GCA_009885735.1 bacterium | reverse complement strand
AGGTTCCAGAGCTCGAAGATCTTGTTCTTTGAATACCAGTGCTTGTAGACGGCGCGCAGGTCGCTGTCGCCATAGGGCAGCTCGTCGCGCGAGTTGTAGACATAGAGCAGGCACTTGCTGCGCGGCACGCGCACCAGTCCACCCTCGTGCGTGAGGCTCGTAATAGCCGTCACGTTGAGGAACTCGTCCGTCTCGAAGCCGATCTGCTTCGGATTCTTGAACTTGATAGAGGCGGGCACGAATCTTCCCTTCCATCGACCGCGCTCCTCCACGCGCCACACCATCTCGGCAAGCGAGAAGCCCCGGTAGAAGGCGGACATCATCTCGAAAAGCGTGGCACGCAGGTCTCGCGGGCTCCCGTCCGACCCGCGCAGCCCGTTGAGCGCATCCTCCACGAAGTCGCGCGCCTCGCATGCATCGCAGAACTGCGGATGGTCGGTCTCGCGCACCGAGGGAAAAACCTGCCACGGACGCGCCAGGAGCGCATACCGCTTGGTGTTGATGGATGCGCGAACCTGCGCGTCTCCCATCATCTTCTCGTAAGTGTCGATGCCTCGCGTCTGCAGGATATCGTCCGGCGTGTAGGGCGGCATCCGAAACGCATGCCGTAGAGCGCTGTCCCACGCCGCCATCTCCTCGCGCAGCCGCTCGGCTGGGCTGGGCTGCTCATGCACGGACAGGCGAATTGAGCGCGCCTTGGTTGCCGCCATCGGGTGGTTCTCCTTCCTCGGATGCAAAAGGGCCGCCTTCCCTGTTGGAAAGCGGCCCTCTATGTCACTATCATTGTAGGACTCATAGGTCACATTGGTCCTATAGGTCCTATAAGTCCTATGAATCTAGTGGCGCAGCGTCTCTACTCCTCCGCCATGTCGTCCACAATCCCCAGGTCCTTGTAGAGCTGCTCGGGCAGGATGATGGTGCCGATGCGCCGCTCATACTCCTGCACGTTCTTGCGCAGGAGCAGGCTCATGATCTTCGCATGCTGCGGGCTCATCTTCACGCGCGCCTTGGCAATGGGCGGAGCGTCGTTCGCCTGCATCACGCCAAACTCCATCGTGATTCCGTAAATGTTCGTCATAAAGTTAACCGAGTCGGTGAAGTACTCGGGCAGCATATCCAGGCGGTCGAGGTCCACAGTTGCACGCTCCATTCCGGCCCGGGCAGCGGAACAACGCCCGCGCCTCCCGGCCGCCCAGAGTGTAGCAGAGGGCTGCAAGAGGGGTCAAGCCAACCTTAAGCACACGTCCCATAGGTCTCATAGGTCCTATACGTCCCATTGGTCCTATATCACGCATGCCCCGTCATGCGCGCTACGGCTGCCACATCAGCGCGTTGAAGCTCGCCTGAACGAAGTGATGGTCGTAGGTCAGTGCATCTTGGATGTGCATCTCTGCCATCACTGCAAATGACACGCAGTCGATGATGCCCCACTTCTTGTCGCTCGATCGTCGATACAAGTCCTCGGCACGAGAGAGCAATTCCCGCCCAATGGGAACAACTGTAAGCCTAGGCAGCTTCGGCCAAGACTGAACCATGTCTATCGCGCTCTTGCGCAAGCCCGAACCACTGCCCGCAAGGCCGTTTAGCACTTCAATTCCTACGAGGTCGGTTGTAACTATCCGACACGAGGTCAGTAGTTGTCGGTGGCTCGTCGCCAATGCGTGCAGACCATCCTTCGGATTCAAGAGTCCGATCCAGAAGGTGGAATCTGCAAAAATCGTCCTCAATCCTCTTCCCGCTTCGCGCCGTAAAGATAGTGGTCGAGGTTCCGCGCTAGGTCGGTGGGAACACCGGCTAGGTCCTCGTCGGTAAGGCTTGAGTTCAACTCATCCACGAGCTTCCAAAGCCAAGCGTTATAATCCTCACCGTCAACCGCCTCGACATCCTCGTCGACCAGTGCTCTCGGCACTTCGGAACCGCCATTCGTGGCCCGACCGTTCTGCTGGGTGATGCAGTGCGGACGTCTGCTTACGGAGCCAGGTTCGCCGAAACGCCTCCACACAAACCACTCCGACTCGGCGTTCGCGCTCGTCGAAACGCACGGTAGGCCCGCTTCAACGAACGTGTTAGCTTGCGCGTTTTCTACCCTGACGTCGCTACTCATCTCGTTCTGCCTCACTCTTCGCTGCAGACTTGTTCCGTTCATAGTTAGAAAGATTCTCGGAGAGCGTGTCGATGAACGACTTCATCTTGCTCACGCCTACCGTTACGCGCGCCACGCATATAGCGTCAAGGGCACTAACCGCTTCCCGTCGCGCTTCAGCGGCTGCATCAGCGCCAACAATGATAGGCGGTCGGAGCTCGAACAGGTTAATGACAAACTCCGTATCCGTGTGATGCACGACAATGTTACTGGCGAAGGGCGCCGCCATTCCCAGAGGTACTATCCAGTTTATGGGCAGCTCTTTGCGCACTTCCACCGAGTCCTGACTCACGAATCCGCCTCCCAACAAGTCTGTGCCGCGCAGTCCAGCAGAATGCTGCAATGCCTATACCTATTCTAACACGATTGTACAGTGTCCTCGTACATCCGGTCGCGGCGCCATTGCATAGGTCCCATCCGTCCCATCAGTCCCATACGTCCCATTCGTCCCATCCATCCTCCCCACCTACCCCCAATCCCGCATCTCTCGCGCAAGCTCCCCGCGCGGAGTGCGGCGCGTCCTGCTCCGCGACGGCACCGTCAGCAGCGCCAGGTCCTCTCCCGAGGAATCGAACAGCATCGCCAGCATGTCTGCATGGTCCGGTGAGGCAATGCCGCGACGACGCATCGAATCCTTGCTCTCGATCCGAATGCGGCCGCGCGAATCGACGCCGTAACACAGCGACGAAAGCTGTTCGGCCAAGGTCTCGCTCGGCTGCAGCGAGATGTCGCCAGTGCGCAGCCGCTCTCGCAATCCCCAGTAGACCTCGGCTCGCCGGTTTGCAAAGCGTTCCGGGTCGTGCGCCGGCAGCGCCACATTCACAGGCTCCACGCCGCGTATGCCCAGCTCAATCAGCCGATCCACCACGCCCGAGCCGATGCCGATGCTGTCCACCGCCACCCGATCCGGCGACCACCGATAGCACGCCTGCACCAGCCGGCCCGTCACCTCCATGGTGTCGAACCCGTTCAGCTCTATCATCTCCAGCAGCACGGGTCCCTGGCGCACTCCTATCACAGTCGAGTCCCGTCCGAATCGCGCAACGTCCACAGCAGCGTGGATCGGACCCACTGCATCAAGTGTCCTCGCGACAGCATCCTCCACCCACTTGAGCGGGATAAGGCTAGTGTCGGAAGCCGAGGGAAACTGCCCCAGCACACGCGCCTTGAATATCTCGTTCGGCACATGCCAGACGCCGTCAAACTCGAATGCCTCGGGCGTTGCCGCGCTCTCTGCCGGTTCGCACCACTCCGCGATACGCTCGGCAACGGATTCTCGAGTGACAGCGCCGGGAATCTTGCTCTGCCCGCTCACCACGTTCGGATGGTCGAACGCGCTAATAGTGTGCTTGCTCCAGCCCGACCGCGCTCGAAACAGCTTGTAGAAACGCCCGTTCGCTTCAAGCGGATTGCCGATGGCAAGGACGCGGTTGTCCTTCCCCACCGCCACGCCCTCCACCGCGTCCCAGATTCTGTCGTCAATCCCGCTCGCCTCGTCGAGAATGATCAGCAGGTTCTCGCAGTGAAACCCCTGGAACCGTACCGCATCGTCGGTGGCCATTCCAATGGCAAACCAGCCCTCGGCAAGCGTCAGCCGCGTAGTTAGGAGCTTTCCACCAAGTCGCTTCCGCGAGCCGGCGACACGGCGGCGAATCTCCTCCCACAGCAGGTTCCGAACCTGCCTCCATGTGGGCGCCGTGGTAATCACTACGGATGGCCTATGCGTGTAGAGGTACCAGAGCGCCAAGTCCGCCGCGAGAAAAGTCTTGCCCACTCCGTTGGCAGACTTCACCACGGTGCGCCTGTTGCGAGCAACCGCATTCGCTATCTTGCGCTGGCTGCTCCACCACTCCGTGCCTAGCACCTCGCGGGCAAATCGAGCCGGGTCGGACCGATATTTGGCTTCGCTGCCGCCGAGCGACTCCTCGGCGAACTTCTCACGAGCTCGTGCTCGGAACTCCGCCAGCCTCGATCCTCGCATCAAGCAGTTCCATCACCTTCCTGCGCACCTTGGCGCTGGCAGCTCCCAGCGCGTCCAGCACGGTCTCCTCGAATGCGCGAACCGCCTCGACCTTCGAGAGCGTCTCCAGCGTCTTCTCGGCGAGCGCGAGGTGCTGCCGAAGCTCCGCGGCCGCCGCGAGCCGCATTCGGCTGTCCTGCGCCGCCTCCATCTCCCCAAGGAGTGTCTCCACGCGCCGGAAGTTCTCCTCCAGCCGAGCGCGAATGTCCCAGAGGGATCGAGAGGGGCGGACGTCCTGTGCGGTCATCTTGCTGTCCTTCATGCAAATAATAAGGCCGCCATGCACAGGGTGTATGGCGGCCACTGGGGTCGAAATCATCGTCCTACATCTCTTAGCCTTCGCAGGGGATTGTTTACCAGACAAATTTCTACTTATATGAATTTATGTGCACAACGTGCACAACGTCCGCCCTGTCCACACTGTCCACACTGTCCACCACAACGAAACCCGCTCGTCCTGAGCCTGCCACAGCCGTTCCGTGGCAGAGTCGAAGGACCGCACCGTGCCTCGTCATTCCCGCACGCCGTTAGCGGGAACGAAGGGTCGAAGTGCCCAAGGACCCAATCAGTCCCCACCGCCT
>VFKD01000385.1 GCA_009885735.1 bacterium | reverse complement strand
GAATATACACGGCTTCGGTGCCACGGACCAGCAGACACGAACCGGCCTAAAGTACCCAAACTCGGCTGCCTCCGCCGTGTGCTACGCTATGAGATAGCCAAACATGAGACGTCGGAGCAGGGCTCCGATGGGTAATGAGTCGCACGTAGCGTTATGCGTAGGGCGTGGGGCTTGCCCCACCCGGATGGAAGAGGGACCCGCTATGGGCTGTGTTGTGCGTAGGGCGTGGGGCTTGCCCCACCCGGATGGCTTGAGGAATCACCTGTGATCCCAAACGCGCCGCCCGTGGCCGGCAACTCTCCTCCCCGATCCACGGCTCGCGCCCGCCTCGCGAAGCGCGTCGCCGTGGGTGTGGCAATGGCCGCTGTTCTCGTGTGGGCGCTGCTGGGCAGCGAATTCGACGCGGCACGCCTCTCGGCGGGCGTGCGCAACGCCGGGCAGTACCTAACCGAGATGTGGCCGCCGGATGGTTCCGTGCTCGTGAAAGCCCTTGTCGCCCTCAAGGTGACCATCCAGATGGCCATCGTGGGCACCGCGCTCGGTTTCCTTGCCGCGCTTCCCGTGAGCCTCTTCGCGGCAAGAACTCCCGCGATTCCCACGGCCGTCAGCGTCGCGGTGAAGACCTGCCTCAACGTTCTTCGCGCAGTCCCGCCGTTCATCTACGCGGTGCTCTTCGTCTATATGGTGGGCTTGGGCCCGTTTCCCGGCGCGCTTGGGATCGCCGTAGGCACGTTTGTGATGCTTGCAAAGCTCTTCGCGGAGTCGCTCGAAGCGGTACACCCGGCGCCGATTGAGGCCGTGAGGGCGGCCGGGGGCAACTCGCTGCAGGTCTTCGCCTACGGCATGGTCCCGCAAGCCTGGCCGCAGTTCCTCTCGCAAACGCTCTACGCTTGGGAGCTCAACATCAGCGCGGCAACCATCCTCGGCGTGGTGGGGGCAGGGGGCATAGGGTTCGAACTGGTGGCCGAGATTCGCTACTTCCAGTGGCACCGGGTCTGCACGTACATGCTTGTGCTGATTGCGATGGTTTTGATCGCGGATGCGGTCAGTTACCAACTGCGAAAGAGGCTGCTGTAGTAGACAAAGGACCGGGGATGGAGGACGGGGAACGTCAATGTCAACGGCGTTCTCACCACAGAGGCACCGAGGCACAGAGAAGGGCAACGGCATACTCACGCGAAGTCGCGAAGTCGCGAAGAAGGTCAATGGCTACTACCACCCGCTCCGCTTGAGACGCAGAGGCGCTGAGAACGGCAACGGAGGAGACTTCGCCCTTTTCGTGTGGTTCGTGTGTTTCGTGGTTCATGGACTTTGTCACGCGGAGGCGCGGAGAAGGTCAAGTGCTGGAACCACCCGCTCCGTTAGAGACACAGAGACTCCGAGAACGGCAAAAGCATTGCCGTTCCTCTGCGTTCCTCCCCGTCCTCCGCGGTGAGCAGCCCTTTGCCTTTCGTATCCCCGCGCTCACCTCCCGGTTCACCGCTTGCCAAAAGGCCACTATCGAAGTAGAATGGTTCTGTTCCCCAAGGCTGTCAATAGCGCGCCCTGCGGCGCGCAGGGAAGGTGAGTGAACCATGTACTGCACCGACTGCGGTACCCGCAACCCCACGGACTCGAACTTCTGCAAGCAGTGCGGCCGCAAAATTGATCGCACCGACGCCGTCAAGATTTCGGAAGAGCAGTTCAACGAGCCCGAGGCGCGAGGCGCCCGAGTGAAAGCGCTCCTCCTCTCTGCCTTTCAGAAGCAAGAATCTGGAGACTACGGGGAAGCCGCTCAAGCCTGTCGCGACGTGCTGGAGCTTGCTCCCAGGAGCACGGACGCCCACTCTCTTCTCAGCAGCATTCACGAGAAGCTGGGCGATACCGACAAGGCCATTGCCGAGCGAGAGCGAGTGCTGGAGCTGAATCCTGGCAGCATTGCGGACCGCGAGAAGCTGGACCTGTTGCGCGTGGGCGGATTGATGGCCAAGGCTCCGAAGATCACGTCGGTCCACGCGCAGCCCGCTCCTATCATTATCGACTCTCCCGTGGGCGCGGCGATCGTGGCGGTGGCGGTTACGCTCATCGTGGGCGTGCTGGGCGCGGGAATCATGTACCTGAACAACGAGCGCCGCACGTCGGGGCTGCCTGTCGGGTCGGGAATGGTGTCCGGAGGATTGCAGCAGCCCGCCGTGGGCGTCCAGCGCCCGGTGAATGTGGCAATGCAGTCCG
>VFKD01000128.1 GCA_009885735.1 bacterium | reverse complement strand
TTTCGTTGCGCAGGCGCTGGTCCAGGATGGGAAGAACTTCCATCGCAGCCCTCCGTATTGATTCCGACTGCGAACCCTCGGCCAGCCTGCGCACTGTCTCTGCCGCGCGACCGTCTCCCGCCCGGCCAAGTGCGCCAAGAATCTCCAGCCTGAGCTTCGTGTGGCGCCCGTGATCTACATCCGTCAGCGGAACGCCGGATTGCCAATGTATGAGCGCTTCGCAGAGAGCAGGAGTCGCCTCCGGTGGAAGCAGGCCGTAGTGCTCTTTCCGAACTGCTTCGAGTAGTTCCGGCAGCGCCTTCTCGGCCTCACCGCGTATCTCTGCGTTCTTGTCCGTGGTTGCCTTGGCGACCTCGCCGACGGCTCGATAGTCTCCAAGTCTTGCCAGACAGCGAATTGCGGAGCGGTGGCCCAGAACCGATCCCTGCGCCTCAGCGTGAGTCCGTCTCGCGAGAGTTGCTATTATGAACGCTAGGATTCCGCCCATGTAGACAGTAAGACCAATGCTTGTAGTTACAGCAAAGAAAATCAACCATGCAAAGATGCACAGATTCATCAGCAGCACTACTGCGTATTCCCTTGAACTCCTGCTGATCGGAATGAGCGAGCCGGCAAGAGCAGCCCGAAGTCCTACGCATACCTGTTCTCTGTAGTCGCTCACATCTCCACACCTATCCAGACACCAACAGGCGACGACTCTTTCGTGACGCAGGATCCCAAGCTTGTCCTTTTCCCTGAATGCTCGGCAAAGTGCTGGTATCTTGTCCTGTGGCATGGCTTCACCTGCCAGGATGGCCTCGGCACATCGCCGGACCAGATGCCTCTTAGGCATAGTGCGAATGAGCCTGCGTACAAGATTCAGGTCGTGATACTCCGCAGACTCTTCTGACCTTCGGCTGCTCATTGGCTTCGCTCCACGTGAACAGTCACCTCAGCGTCGGCGGGTCGAAGAAGCTGCTCATCGGGAACCGCGCTCGCGCTGCCCGCCGGGCGGAGCAGGACACTTGCTGCGTCATCCGGTCTCGCGGCGGGCCGCAAAAGCCTTTCGGCAGCGGTCTCGTTTCGGAGGCGCTCTTCAAGGATTGGCAAGGCGCGATTCGCAGCCTCCAGATCTTCTGGATCACGGTTGCGGCAGCTCTCCTCCCCATGCCATCGGATGGCCTGAGTTGACGCCACTACTTGTCGACGCACGCACTCGGCGGCCCTGCCATCTCCGGCACGCTCAAGTGCGCCAAGCGTCACCACCACCAATGCTCGGTCGGTACAGTCCAGAAGACCGCACAACGCAGGCACGACATTCCAGTCAAGCGTGCCGTAGTGCTCCAGTCGCAGCGCGTTAAGCAGGCCTGGGAGCACTTGCCTTGCCTCGGATGAGACGTCCAGGTCCAGATCAAGTGCGGCACCTGCAACTTCACCCAAAGCACGCACGTCCCCAAGCTCACCAAGCATGCGAATTGAGAGACGCCGTGTCAGCGCACGTGCGGTCGTCACTTGCATTGACGCTGAGACGGCGCCTGCAACCCCATAGATTATGCCGGCAAACAACCCGCACGTGACGGTCAGCGTAAGCCACCGCATTTCCGGGCTCTGAACGATAACCATCGCCATGGTTCCGACGATCGTGAGGAGGGTACAGGCAAGTAGTAGGCCGGCAGCCACCTGCGCGACTGCGATTCGGGACCGATCTTTCATGGTCACAGCAGTATCTGTCACGGTCTGCAGCGCGTCGCATACCTCGTCACGATAGTTGTTTCGCCAATCCGTTGCAATAAGGATCCTGCTCGCGACAAGCCGATGCTGCCAGATAGCGCGGTCAGAACCTCGTATGACACGACACAGTTCCGGAATCACGTCAGTGGGAAGAGCCTCGCCTGCCAGCGAAGCCTCGGCCCACACGCGGAGGTTTCCAGACCGAGGAAGCCCTCGGACGAGTCGGAGGAGGTGCTTGCCGTCCACCAGGTCTATTGGGCCAGTAGGCTGCTGAGGAGTCAATCGACCTGCTCCGCCCGAGCGCTCTGCTCTACCACTGCAGGCCGCAATAGCTGCTCATCGGGAACCGCGCTCGCGCTGCCCGCTGGGCGAAGCAGCACCTCGGCGGCGTCGCCCGGTGTGGACGCAGGCCGCAGAAGGCGCGAGGAGGCGGTTTCGTTTCGTAGGCGCTCTTCCAGGATGGGCAGCACCTCCTCTGCAACGCTCAACACGCTGGTCCGCCCATCGCCCGGATCCGGCGAGGACTCCCAGTCCCGTTGCGCCGCTGGGTCCGCAATCATGCGCCGAAGCGGCTCCGCGCCGCTGCCGATTCCTGCAGCGCGCAGAGCGGACAGGATGAGCAGAGCTTGACGCCGTGTGGCACCCGAAAGCGCCTCGCAAAGCGCTGGGGTGGCATCCGCCGGAAGCAGGCCGTAGTGCTCCTCCCGGACTGCCGCCAGCGCCGCAGGCAGAGCCTTCGCAGCCACGGCTGCCTGCTGCGACTTCAGCTTCACGAGTGGGCTGGTGCGTTGTTGCGCGCGGGAAAGGAGGCCCACTGCCATCGGGTCCGCCAGCTTTCCAAGCGCCCGCAGCACCTCCTCCATCGACTTTCGAAGGTTAGTGTCCTCGCGCGCGCCGGAGTACATCAAAGTGGGTGCCACAAGAAAGATCGACAAGATTCCGATCGCTACGAGCGATCCTAGTAGCAATGATGCGACGAACAAGGGAGCATTCCATGGACTGAACCCGAGTGCGTCGTCAAAACTGATTGCCACCAGCACTCCAGCCACGATTGATGACAATGCGACGGCTCGTAATACGCCCCGCGCTAGCCGGCCCTTCACGTCGAGGTTGCTTCGATCAGTGAGCACAGATATTAGCGCCGCCGTTGCCCTCTCCTTCTGCGCGGCAGTGAGTGAACCCTCGCCCAGGCATGCCGCTGCCACGAGGCGCTCCCGCCAGCGGCGGCCCGACTTCTGCTCCACAGCCGCAATGAGCACGTCGAACGCCCATTCGCTGACGACATCGCCCGCACTGAGCTGCTCGGCAACCCTGCGCACGGGCCGCTTCCTACCCAGCCGCCGGACGTGCTGGGCCACGGAGGCGCCGAGACTCTGAGATGGAGTTGTATTCTGCTCGTCCATTCTCCCTTGTTCCAGGTGCGCGGATGGAATCCTTGGCACCACGACGGCGCCCCTCTGCGGAGGGACGTGACGGGCGCGTTTCAGGGTAAAGGCATCCCATGTGCCTGCCCAAATAGGTTGTCGGTGGGTGTCAACTCCGATGGAACACCACAAGAATCTATACACGTCTGGACTGACATGTATACCAAACAGTCGATCTCTATGCACGTCAGCTGGCGTCTGGCTCCATAATTTAAGCGTGATGAAAGACGATTGCTGTTGAACCTGCGACTAAAGTCGCGGCTGCAAAGACCACAAAGTCCACCTTCGTGGATTGGCGATGCAGTCCGCGAAGGCGGACTTCGTGATGTCCCTAGCCGCGGCTTCAACCGCAGGTGCCAAGCCGCCAGACTTTCTCATCGGCCAACTAAACCTACCCTTTAACACGGGTTGCTGATCGCTCTATACTACGCCCAGCCTTTAACATGGACCGCTGTTCACTCCATACTCCTCACAGCCTTTAGCATGGCTGGGCACGAACTCGAAGGCTAGGAGGAGACAAGCAATGGCATCACCACGGGCCCGTCCAGATTCGCGGCAGCGGGCAGGACGCTATGTGAAGCAGATGGCGGGATATCGAGCCTTCATTCCAGAACCCCTGCCTCCCAATCCTCCGCTCCGCATGGACGGCGAACTGCAGCTTCAGCTCTCGCTGGCGGACCGGACGCTTGGACGCCTAGACGGGTCGGTCCAGACCCTGGATGCGCTGACCAACGTATTCGAGCCGTCGCGAGACCCGAGATCGTTCACATGTTCTAAGCGCGGAAGCAGGGCTAGGCTGCGAATGCCGCGACCGATCTCTGTCATATGCTCCCTCAGAATGCGACGTACTGGGCCGGACGTGAGTATAGTTCATTGCAAGACGACGAAGTGTAACGCGTGTCACCACCAGCAGATAACATGACATGGTGTGTGTCGCCAGTCCTACGTGCATGCCCGAGTTGCTGCCTGCACTATGCGCACGATACAATCGCTTCTGCTTGCAAGAGTAAGATGCAGCAACAAGACGAATCGAATATCCGCCCATCCACTGTTGCAGGGAAGCCTGGACGCCTCTCTGAACGGCTTCGGCTTGCCACGTGGGCGAGCAATTCAGGATGCATCTAATTTCGTCTGGTAGATATTGCAAGAGTGGCAGTTCTCTGCTACGGATGTGCTCGCCTGGGCCTCCTGTTCGCCTTCCACCAGACGAATGTCTCGCCGGTGTGGCCGCCGGCCGGCTTTGCCCTCGCTGCCGTTCTGCTGCGCGGGTACCGTATCTGGCCTGGAATCCTAGTAGGTGCGCTTCTCGCGAACGCCGGGGTGTTCCATGCAAGCGGTGTCGCCGACTCACCAATTACTATGCCGCTCTCTGCCGTTATTAGTACAGGGAACACACTAGCGGCGGTTGTAGCCGCGTTTGCCTTTAAGCGCCAGACAGAAGCTGGCAATCCTCTCAACCGGGCGAACAACGTCGTTTATTTTGTGTTCACCGCATTGTTGATGTGTCTCGTCAGCAGCGTCGTCGGCACGATTAGCCTGTATGCGGGCGGGATCGCTGGGCGCGAGAATGTCGGCACAATCTGGATTACATGGTGGCTCGGAGATGTCGCGGGCGTGCTGGTCGTGAGCCCACTCCTGTTGACAATGCGCCAGCAATATCCATCGCCACAACCGTCTCGATTCCTTGGAGAAGGTCTCCTGTTCCTAGCATTATTGCTTGTGATTGGGCAGATTGTATTCGGTTGGTTGTCACGAAGCATGTACCTCCAATACGGACTTGCGTTCACCCTCATCCCCTTTCAGATTTGGGCCGCCGTTCGATTTCGCCAACTCGGAGTCGCGCTCACAACCGTAGTGATAACCGCGATGGCGGTGTGGGGAACTGTTCATCACCTGGGCCCGTTCACGCGAGGAACCGACAGTGAAGCGCTTGTATTGCTGCAGCTATCCATAGGTATTGTAACCATAACCGCACTATGTCTGGCAGCAGTTCTCTGTGAGCGCGCGCAGGCAGAGGAAGCGCTTCGCCTAAGTGCGGAGAGCTTTCGATCACTCTTGGAGTCTTCACCAAACGCTATCATTCAGTGGGACAGTTTCGCGCGCATACTTCTGGTCAACAACCAAACGGAGACGCTCTTCGGATATGGCCGTGATGAACTCATCGGGCAGGCGGTCGACTGCCTGGTCCCGGACCGATATTGGCATGGTCATCAAGGTCTTCGTGATGCGTTCGTCCTCTCGCCTCAGATCAGGGCGATGGGCGCTCGGCGCGACTTGTACGGCGTATGCAAGGACGGCAGCGAAGTTCCCACAGACCCGATATGAGCATCGGAATCATCCGATACCATGCCGGCGACGGGAGGCCACTTCAAGAGCTGCTCGCGGAAGCGGATGCCGCGATGTTCAACAAGAAGCACGAGGGAAAGGTCAATAGTCTGAAGTAACAGGCCTGACTTGTGAGTGTCCTGCGCATTCCACAGATGCGGTAGTCTCGGTGGTTGTAAATCGCGGGAGTCGCCCGTGAGCTTCCAGGCGTGCCCCGCACGCTGCCGCCGACCGCGTCGCCATCCTCAGCGTCCGTTTTCCCCGACTGGTATACTAGGGCCAGGGCACAACACCTGCATGTCATGCATTCTCGCGCTCGATGTGGGCGACAAGACGATAGGAACGGCGGTCTCGGACGAACTGCACCAGGCCGCGTTTGCGCGGACCACGCTGCAGCGGCAGCCGCGCGGCTACCGGGCAGACATGCGCGCGATACGCGAACTGGTCGAGAACATCGGAGCCTGTGAAGTGGTGGTGGGCTGGGCGCTCAACATGGACGACACTCGCGGGCCGCGAGCCATTCTATGTGAGGAGTTTGCAGCGCGGCTCAGGCGCTTCCTGAAGGTTCCCGTGATACTGCACGATGAGCGCCTCACTACCTTTGCTGCTCACGAGACCCTGGCGTCCGCCGGAATGCTAGGCCGGGCCCGGCGACGTGTCATAGATTCCGTGGCCGCTCAGGAGATTCTGGAGCGCTACCTCGCCCACAAGCGTGAATCAGAAGGCTGCGTGGATGGCACGTAGGGCGAAGTCGAGGCTGGGCAGAACTCTGCGCCGCGTTGTACGGATAGCTGTTGCTATACCCGCGCTCTGCGCGATGCTCTTCGGCGGGTGGTTTTGGCTCTCATTGCAGGCGCCGGAGGAGAAGGGCGCAGCACGGCGCTTCGTGGTGAAGAAGGGCGCGGGCGCGTGGCAGGTCGCCCGACAGCTCGAGCGTGAGGGAATAGTTCGCAGCGCGCGGGCCTTCGCTTGGTACTCCGCTGCAACGCGAAAGTCCGCCCGGATTCATTCCGGCAGCTACCGCCTTTCGCCTTCACTGCCCGCTTGGAAGGTGCTGGAGCAGCTTGTAGAGGGTTCAAACGACAGCAGGAGGGTGACGCTGCCGGAGGGACTCACCTTGGTGCAGATTGCCGACAGGCTTGCGGACAAGGAGGTAATCGCCGACAAGCAGGGCTTCCTGGACCTTGTGACAGACGCTCCCAGCAGCCTGCGCAATCAGGTGGAGGCGCCCGAGGGCAGCCTTGAGGGATTTCTCTATCCGGATACGTATGAATTTGAACCGGGCCAGACGAATCAGCAGGTAGTCGAGACGCTCTTGAAGGGCTTCATCCAGAACATTAGCCTGCCGAACCTTCCGGCGATTCGCAGGTCCGCGCACAGCCTGCACGAGTTGATTACCATCGCCTCGCTCATCGAGCGGGAGGCGGAGACGAGCGGAGACCGACCCTTGATAGCCGGAGTGATAGAGAACAGATTGAAGCGAAACATGCGCCTCCAGATCGATGCCTCGGTGATCTACTCGCTTGGCAAGCACAAATCGCGCGTGCTCTATGCCGACCTTAAGGTCGACTCGCCCTACAATACCTATCTCCACGCCGGCCTTCCGCCTGGGCCCATCGCAGCGCCGGGGAAAGACTCTTTCTTGGCGGGGCTCAAGCCGGCGAAGCACGACTACCTCTACTACGTGGCCACTCCGGGCGGCGCGCACCTGTTCACTCGTACTCTCGCGGAGCACAATGCCGCTGTTCGGCGCATTCGAGCGTTCGGGAAGACCAATGCCCGAGGGTAGCCTCCCGGAGGCACGCAGAGGCCTGAGTCTCCTCTGCCCGCATCGCTTTCTGCACGGAGGCGTGACCGATCTGTCGCCGGAAACGCTGAAGAGTGCGGGGATCCGCGGCGTGCTGGTGGACCTGGACAACACTTTGGTCGGCTGGCAGCGCGCCGACATGGGCGAGCCCGCCAGGGAGTGGATTCGCTCGCTCAAAGACGCGGGTCTCGGCGTGTGTCTTCTCTCAAACACCCGCTCGGGCCGCAGGCTCAGGCAGCTCTCCGAGGAGCTTGGAGTTCCCTTTGTGCCGCGCCCCGGCAAGCCTGCCCGGCGCGGGTTCGTTGCGGCAATCCGCCTGCTCGGCCTGCATTCACACGAGGTCGCGATGGTGGGCGACCAGATGTTTACCGACGTGCTCGGCGCAAACCGGGTGGGTCTCTTCACGGTGATGGTGCCGCCTCTCGCGCACCGAGAGTTCTTTGGAACCAAAATCAGTCGCGCGTTCGAGAAGGTCCTGATGGCGCACTTCAGGCGCAAGGGCATGCTGAAGAGATGAGCGTGGTGCTGGGAACAATCGGCGCCTCGCAGGCGTCAACACACTCTCGGGAGAGTGTAGATTGCCAGAGATAAGCGGCAAAACGCGCGTGCTGGGAGTGGTTGGATTTCCCGTGGAGCACTCGATGTCGCCGCGGATGCACCGCGCAGCTATTGAAGCATTGGGTCTCGATCTCTGCTATCTGCCGTTTCGAGTGGAGCCCAACGGTTTGGAGGCTGCGGTCCGAGGGCTGCAGGCGCTCAACGTCATCGGGGTCAACTTAACAATCCCGCACAAGCTGGCTGCCTGCGCTTTGGTGGATTCGTTGACCGACGAGGCTCGCATGGTGGGCGCGGTTAACACGCTGCACTTTGTCGATGGGCAGATTCTCGGGGCGAACACGGACCTGGAGGGCTTTTGGCGGCCCTTGGAGGAGTCCGGTTTCTCTGGACGGGGATCCAAAGCGGTGGTGCTGGGCGCGGGCGGGGCCGCTCGAGCGGTCTGTTTCAAGCTCGCGCTCGAGGGCTGCGAAGTGACGATCGTAAACCGAACCGTGGAGCGGGCCGCCAAGCTTGCAGCGGACATTCGTTCGGCTGTGGCGAACTCGGTGGTGCAGGTCGCGGTAGGCGTAGATCACGCACAGCACGCGGTTATAGGCGCATCACTCTTGGTGAACACGAGCTCGGTGGGCATGATTCCAAACGAGGCGGTGTCGCCTGTCCCGAGTCAGTGGCTGCATGCGGGGCTCACGGTTTACGACCTGGTGTATCACCCGCCCGTGACGAGGCTGCTTGCCAACGCGGTGTCGGTGGGAGCGCGAACTCTCGACGGGTTTGGGATGCTGGTTCACCAAGGCGCGGCCGCGTTTGAGATATGGACGGGAGTGAGACCGCCCG